>CAZPYI010000009.1:6474-27590 GCA_964590305.1 uncultured Streptococcus sp. | reverse complement strand
TAATAATGACTTGGGAAATTTGAAGAAAATTTTTTCCCAACTTCTTATTACAGTCTATATGGCTTGGTGTTTGATTGGTGTTATAGTTATTGAAATCCTACTTTTTTTAGAGTCTTTGCTAGTCTTTATTTGGCGTTTACTTATCAAGGGCTTGAAAGCTTTAAATCTAATAGATAACAGCAAGAAATTTATAGCTAACCATAAAGAAAAATCAGAAATGCGTAAGAAAGACCAACAAGACAAGAATAGTAAGAATATATACTAAAGTTAAAAAATGATGTTGATAGAGCTATTTAGAAGATAATGGAAAAGGGAATACTGATAAGCTCTCAGATAAATAAGCGCAGAGTGAAAAATAAGATAAAAAGTCAGATGCTGTTTGGCTTTTTTTGCTATTTATAAGTAGTATTTGAGTAAAAGAGATGTTTATCTATGAACTATTAATCTTCAAAATATGTTATGAGAAGATTGATAGTTGACAAATTATTTTATATAAAGAGAATAATTAACTTAGCATATTTAATGGTGTTAGTTTTAGAAATATGTGCTTGGTTTATTTATTTCAACTTTAAATTAATAACGGAAAACAAATGAAAAAAAGATGACTTAATTAGATATACTCCGTGATTTTTATGGAGACAGATTAAGATAATCTTCTAATTTTGGTATTATCAAGCAGTGAAATGAATGCATATTTTAGATTGTATTTCCTTCAAAAATGTCCAAAAAACAAATTGAAATTTTCAACAAAATCATTTTGAACAGGTATACTATTTATACCTTAAAGTTACCTAAACTTGATTTTTCATAAAATGTATAAACTTGATTTTTTAGAATGGGAAAGGAGGAGGGATTGTGAAGAACTTAGCGTTTTTTTTAGGGATTCTGTTTTTGTCGTTAGCCACCTATACAGTTGATGTATCAGCAGATACTGCTAATGTTGGTAGTACCTCAGAATTAACAGCGGCTCTTAATAATGTAAACGTTACTGATATTACATTGAAAAACAATATTGATTTGGGATCGAGTGCTTTCCCTGTTAATAGAGACATTACAATAGATGGACAAGGCCACACCATAAACTATTATGGCTCAAGTGCTAGTCAAGGTATTTATTTTAATGCAAACAATATTACAATTCATTACAAAAATATTATTTTTGGGAATCCATCTTTGATGGGTCAGCACTCATCGACAAATGCTGGTAATTATTATGGTATTGCACCTGCATCGGGGAGAACAAATGCAAAATTAATCGTTGAGGGTGTTAGTTACTATTCGGATTATGGAGCGCAACCTTTCTACTTGGTTGGGACAAGTAATTTTATTGAGTTTAGAGGAAGCAACTATTTTTATATGGGAGGGGGGTCTTATTCTCAAGAGTTTGCGGAAGCTTCAAACTTCTATTTTGCTGATAATAGCTCAACAACTGTAGTTGATAATAACACTGAGAACATTGCTTTTATTTGGCCTTACAGTAATGCTTTAAACTTTGAACTTGGGCAGAATGCTCTTGTTAATATCACTACTGCTCATGATTTTCTGTATGTTGACGTAAACACCACATCTGATCAAAAAATTACGGTTGGGGATGGTAGTTCACTAACGATTAATCAATCTAATACTACTGCACCAAGTGCAGCTGGTCAGCTTTCGTATTTTAGTACTAGAAAAATAGCTTTATCAGTTGGAAATAGTGCGAATCTTGCAATTCGAATGAAGAATCCCTCCTCATTTACATCCTTTGTAGCAAATCTAGGACAATATTCAACAACGAGTCTTTCAACGGGAGGAGCAACATTCTTCACTTCTGCTAATAATGGTGTTAATATCACTCTTGATAATGTTGATAAGTTCTCTGTTAAATCGGAAGTCGGTGGTGGAACAACTACAGGACCGCTGGGGTCGAATACAACTGCTCAGACTTTAAATACCACCTCCCCTTTTATTGGTAATTCTATAGGCTATGATGTTCAGGCAACTTATGGTACTGGAAGCCCCACTACAATTTTTCAAGATTATCCAGGAATTTGGAGTTGGTCTTCAACTTTAGGAGTCCAATTAAAAAATGTTGCTGGACAAGTTGATAGTAGAACAACTCCACTTAAAAATGCAAAACAAATTGATTGGGTGAGAGCAGTGGATAGTCCTACAGTCTTATCTTGGTCACCGGATTCACTAACTACAGAACAAAGTCTCTCTCAGTATAATTATCTGATTCCAGATACTGGGATGCCTGTTAATTACTACTGGCAAGATGAGGATAATAGAAGTTCATTAGTTTTTAAATTATTCGATTCCAATCATAATCTGATTTCTACAGATTCAGGAATTGCTAGTGATGGTACAAGTAACTTTTATCAACGAAGTATTACTATACCGAAGACTAACTTAAGTGTTGGTGTCCATAAATTTACTATAGAGTCTTATAGAAAGAAGTCTGATGGATCTGTGACCACTGTTCCAATGTCCACATTGACATTGACAGTAACTGTAGAAGAGTATTTAGGACTCTCTATCGTTCCATCTAATTTATCTTGGACGAATCGAACGTCTTCTCAATCTAAAGGTCTACTCAATCGAGATGATGGAAATTCGATGACGGTGACTGCTATTGATAGTCGTTCCGACAAGACAACGCCTTGGAAAGTTGTTGCTACTGTTCAAAACACTGGAACTACCCCAACTTTATCGTTAAAATGGCGATCAACAACAAGTAGCGACGCAACTGATTTAGAAGGAGTTTCCGTACTTTCAAGTGGAGATGCTACAACTAATAATTACTATTATACAAAAACGTGGAATAATAATGTCGGTGTACTTTTAGGAAGTGCAAATTACCTTCCTGTTGGCGACTACAGTAATCAATTAACAGTAACTTGGACCTTAAATCTTGTTTCGAATCCAGGTTGATAAGAAGGTGAAGTAATGAACTATATAAAAAAATACTTTTACGGGTTGTTTTCTCCACTACTATTTATATTTAGTTTTTCGACTCCTGTTCTAGCTAGTCAAAATAATGCTAGGACGATTGATCAGCAAGACGTTCATTTGACACTCCTGTCTAATCCGTATTCTGATTTACCCAATTTAGGTGAAAGTGCTTCTTATCTTGTGATTGCTGGTTTGATTTTAATTCTTATTGGAATTATTATCTACAGTTATAAAAGGAGGTGGTTGAAATATCATGACTAAACGATGGCTTTTGTTGCTCATATCCATTCCCTATCTTTTATTCTCTACATCAGTTTCTGCTCAAGGACCCACTGAGAGTTCTGTATCTATAGCTATAACTCCTCCGGAATTGTATATTGCGACAGTACAGGCACCTAACTTTGGAACTCATTATGCCAGTTCAAGTTCGCAAAAAATTAGTTCTGAATCAGATTTAGCTATTCGAATAACAGATACGAGAGAGACCAAGGGATCGTGGAAATTGAGGTATCATTTTTCTGTCTTCGAAATGGTAGATGGTTCTACTTTGGGAGAAGCTGGAAGAATAACTATAGGTAAGGGACAGTTGTATAATTCAGGAAGCTTACTGGACAGCAGTGATTATGAGAGTCAGGCATCGGAGAACGACTTCGGAGCAGACACAGAACTTGTATCAGTGCAAGAGTCAGGTTATTCTGATTATACATATATTGTTGAACGTCAGAACATTCAACTATCTGTTTCTGCCAATACTAAAGAGGGGGAATATACTTCGACACTTAAAATTATTCTAGAATTTTCTCCGGATTATTCATAGAAGTTTTGATAACTAACTATCAAAATTTTTAAATAAGAACGAGTAGTGCCTAAATGACACAGTCGCCTAGTAGACATAATACTAAATGATGATAATTATTACTAATTAAATAATAGGAGAACAATTATGAAAAAAACAACTTTCTTGAAAACAGCTACTTTATTAACTACTTTTCTCTTAAGTGCAGGATCGCTATCAGTATTTGCAGTTGATCAATCCGTTGTTGGAAATAGCGGTACAACAAATACAACAGTTACTATCACAGACAACGATACTCCAGTAGATCCAACTGACCCTGATCAAAATCAATTGGTCTTGAAAAAAGTCCCAACTGCTTATGACTTTACAACAGCTATCTCTGATATAGATTATTCAATTACTTCTGGAGATATTACAGATGGTACAATCGACGTCTTGAATGATAGAATTAGTCGTGAGTGGAATGTAAAAGCAAAGGTTGTCAATGACACATTAACAGCAAGTGGGAAAACTGTTAATGTAACAGCTTTTAAAATCAATGGAACAACTTTGGCCACAGGTTCAGAGACAATAGTTGCAGCAAATGGTGATTTGACTGCTGCTGCTAATACTGGTCTAATCTCAACTCCTGTAACTTCTGTAGCTATTGACTTTACAGACTCTTCAAACACTTTAAAAGTAGGTGATGTGTTGACAGGACAAATTAGTTATCAACTCTATCTAGTGGGCGAACCTAATTAATAAGTGTTGAACTAATCACTTTTAGGGAGAGTGTTAACTCTCCCTTTTGCACGTAAAGAGGGAAAGGGAAGAGAATGAAAATGAAAAAAATAATATCACTCTTATTTGCTTTGTTGTTGCTACTCTATCCTGTATCGGAGAAGATTCTAGCAGAAACGGAAGGTAATGTTGGCTTTTCAATTCAAGCAGTAATTCCAGAGAATCAAGTAGATAAAGAACAGTCGTATTTTGACTTGCGCATGACACCTGATCAAGAACAAATGATAGAGGTGCAGATTAAAAACACTTCTAATGAAACGAGTCAATTCATTGTTAATGTTAATCAAGCTTATACAAATTCTGCTGGTTTTATAGATTATGAAGATGCGACTGTTAAAAAAGATAAAAGTCTATTGTATGATATTTCTGATATTGCAACATATGATTCTAGTGTAGAAGTAGCAGCCAACTCGAGCGTTTCTTTTCCTATCACTTTAAAAATGCCAAGTAAGTCATTTGATGGTCAAATTTTAGCCGGTATACAAGTCATTAAGGATACTGATTCTAAGTCAGAAGGGATAACCAATAATTACGGTTATGTTTTAGGGCTTAAGTTGACTGAATCAGATGTTGAAGTTAAAAGAGATTTAAAACTTTTAAGTGTTAAGCCTGCAGTTTCTTTTTCTCGGACAAGTGTTGTTGCTACTTTGCAAAATCCTACAATGGATGCTTTTGGCCATTTGAAGTATGAAGCTGAGGTAAAAAACAAAGCGACAGATGAAGTTGAGAAAAAGGTTACTTATGATAATAATATGCAAATGGCTCCCAACTCAACTTATGGTTTTGCAATTGATTGGGATGACAAGGCTTTAGTAGCTGGAGAATACAGCTTAACATTAACTGTCTCAGACGCAAAATCTAATGTTTGGAAGTTTACAGAGGACTTTACGATTACAGCAAAAGAAGCTGATGATGTCAATGCACTTACAGTAAATCGTGTGGCTGATACTGGAGGTGTTCCTTTGTGGGCGATTATTGTCATCGTTATCTTGTCGTTGATTATCATTGGCTGGTTCATTTTCTTCCTTAAACGTCGAAAGAAAGAAAAAGACGAATCGGAAGAAAAAAAATAAAAATTTTTGGATGACGAATTAATATAAGATGTTAAAAACAAGGGCAGTGGTTGTAACTACCTTTGTTTTTTCGTTACACAATTCTCTCTAACATATCTTTAAGAACTGCTTAAATCTTGCATTTTAATTATACCTTTTAAGAGCATATCTATATTATTTTATCATTTTGAAACTTGTGGCACTGACAGTTTAGCAGTTTTTTAGATAATAATGAAAAGTCAATGTGACTATTCTGGATTTGATCAGCACAATTTTTTCGGATAGCACTTTTCGGGATTGGTTTTTAATTTTATCTTTTGCACTTGGCATAAACTATATAAAATTATGCTTTTGCCTTCTTTATTAAAATTTGCTAAAATAGAGGGACTATATAATATAACTATGAGGTAATGAAAATGTCAAAAATTTTAGTTTTTGGGCACCAAAATCCAGACTCTGATGCTATTGGTTCATCAGTGGCATATGCACATCTAAAACGTCAATTAGGAGTTGATGCTGAGGCTGTAGTTCTTGGGACACCAAACGAAGAAACTACATTTGTTCTGGATTATTTTGGCTTAGAGGCGCCACGTGTCGTACAATCTGCTAAAGCTGAAGGAGTAAATCAAGTTATTTTAACCGATCACAATGAATTTCAACAATCAATCGCAGATATTCGCGATGTAGAAGTTGTAGAAGTTGTTGATCACCACCGTGTAGCAAATTTTGAGACTGCAAGCCCACTTTATATGCGTTTAGAACCTGTTGGATCGGCTTCATCAATTGTTTATCGTCTTTTTAAAGAAAATGATGTGGCTATTCCAAAAGAAATCGCTGGTCTTCTTTTGTCAGGATTGGTTTCAGATACGCTACTTTTGAAATCGCCAACAACACATGACAGTGACCCAGCAGTTGCTGATGAATTGGCAAAAATTGCAGGTGTTGACTTAGAAGAATATGGCTTGTCAATGCTTAAAGCCGGTACAAATCTTGCAAGTAAGTCTGCAGAAGTTTTGATTGATATTGATGCCAAAACATTTGAACTTAGTGGAAATGATGTGCGTGTCGCTCAAGTTAATACGGTTGATATCAATGAAGTTTTAGCACGTCAAGCAGAAATAGAGACAGCTATTCAAGCTGCAATAGATGCTAATGGCTACTCTGACTTTGTTCTCATGATTACTGACATTCTCAATTCAAATTCAGAAATCATGGCACTTGGAGCACATCAAGCCAAGGTAGAAGCTGCCTTCAACTTCAAACTTGAGGACAATCATGCCTTCCTTGAAGGAGCAGTGTCTCGTAAAAAACAAGTGGTTCCGCAGTTAACAGAAAGTTTCAATGCTTAATAATTAAAGACGACTAAAGTCGTCTTTTTTGGTAGAATAAGACTATGTTACAGACAGAATTACAAGCAACAGATTTACTATTTTGTAGACAAGGAAGTTCTAAATTTTCACGCGCCATTCACCATTCAACTGGGGAGTTTAATCATGTTGGGATCTATTTTGAAGATGGGATTTATCATGCTAGTTCTAGAGATGGTGTGGTCAAGCAGTCTCTATCTGATTTTCTGAAAGAATTTCCTTACGTGTCAGTTTTTCGTATAAGTGATTTAAAGGTTGACAAAGCGCGACTTCTTGACAAAGCACGGGAACATCTTGGAAAGCCTTATAATAAGAGTTTTTACCCAGATAGGACTGGTTTCTATTGCTCAGAATTTATAGCTGAAATTTTGGGATTCTTTGAAGAAATTCCAATGTCTTTTTCTGATGGGAAGATTCCTATTTCAATTTTTTGGCAAACTTACTATGAAGATTTACAGTTACCAGTTCCTTTGGGAATTATGGGAACTAATCCAACCCAACTGTCTGTATCAAAAAAACTAACATATATTGGAGACTTAGATGATTCAGATTTACAACCCTGATAAATTGAGCAAACACCCATTTTTTAAAGATTTAGTCAATTTTCTCTACTCTCACAAGGATGTCACGTTACGTAAGATAAAATCAGAGTTTCCAGATGTCAGCAAGATTGATCGTCATATTGAGGACTATGTTAATGCTGGCTATATTCTGCGCCAAGAAAAGCGTTACGATTTAAATGTATCACTTTTAACTGACGCGCAAGACGTCACTTTGGACCAACAAATTTTTGTCGATACAGATTCCCAAGCTTTCGAAAAGTTACGGTTACAAAGGTTTGAAACACAGCTTTCCAACCCAACTAACCAAGTTATTCTTATTGAAGAAACATCAATTACTAGAGACGAGCTAACACTTGCTAATTACTTTTATAAATTACAGAATAAGGAACTACTTTCAAAAGAACAGCTCAGGTTGTATCATCTTTTAGGAGATGTTAACCAAGACTATGCGCTCAAGTATATGACGAGCTTTCTTTTAAAGTTTGCTTCTCGTGAACAAGTATCACAAAAAAGACCTGATGTTTTTGTAGAGAGTTTAGAGCTTTTGAGCTATATTATAAAAAATGATATTGGCAAATATGAACTGAAAGCAATTCTTGATGAAGAAAACATGAGGTTCTTGAAAACGCTAACTATTTAACGGTTTTCACTAGAGAGTCAGCGTGATAAAGAGTATAATTAAGATAGAAGGGAAGGAGGAACAGATTATGGCATATGATTTTAGCGATCGCGGAAAACAACCATTAGTTATTGATATTGAGGGGATGACTCTCGACAATGATAACTACCGTACAACCTTGTGGACGGGAGAAAAATTACAATTAACAGTAATGACCATTCTACCAGGTGATGATATTGGCTTAGAAGTTCATAATGGTATTGACCAATTCTTGCGTGTTGAGCAAGGCTCAGGTTTATGTAAAATGGGACCTAGCGAGGACAACCTCAATTTTCAAGAAGCAGTAAAAGACGATGACGCTATTTTTGTTCCAGCAGGTGTTTGGCATAACGTAGTAAATACAGGGGATATTCCTCTAAAAATTTACACGATATACGCTGGCCCAGACCACCTTCCAGGAACTGTCCATCCAACCCATGATGATGCAAGAAATGATCCAAATGAACACTAAGTCAATTTAAAAAGAATCTCATTTGCATGAGGTTCTTTTTTGCATTTATATAGCAAGAGCTGTCGGGTTGTCAACAATGGTTAAATACTTAGCTTTGAGATGTTATCAATGTCAGCTTTTCATTTTCAACATGAGGTAAAGAAAGTAAGGCGCTCCAATGACTGAAACCACGATACCAGTTGGAATTCCAGTACCCACCAGAAGGACACGACCAATTGTGTCAGCTGTCAGTAGAATAATACTTCCCACTAACATTGAAGCCGGAAGGCTGACACGATGATCACTTCCCAGAAAGCGGCGCGTGATGTGTCCAGCGACAAGACCCACAAAAGTAATGTTACCAACGAGGACGACACTCAATGCGGATAAGCCAGTTGCCAAAACTAAAGTGACAAAACGTTCTCTTTGGAGATTTAAACCGAGCGCTAAGGCAGTTTGCTCATTGAGATTCATAATATTGAGTGAGTGACTTCTCGAATAAGTAAGCACCCAAAGTAAAATGAGTAGTGGTGTAATAATAGATAAAGTTGTCCAGTTTCCCCCACTAACACGCCCACTTAGCCAACTAACGATATAATCCACCTTATATTGGTTGATATTTCCAACAATAGAAACCATCGTTCCGGATAACATGGTTGACACACCAACCCCAGTGATGATTAAGCGGACTGGACTAATACCGTGATTTTTCTTTCTTGCAATCATGTAAACAAGAAAGATAGTCAAGCATCCCCCCAACATAGCGAGAAAAGGAAGAAATGTAATAACTGCGTGATTTTCAATGTTTGCATAGGATATGACAAGGGCAATAACCATACCGGCTCCGGTATTTATCCCTAAGATTCCAGAATCAGCGAGCGGATTTCGGGTCAGCGTTTGAAGCAGCATTCCCGAAAGTGCCAATGAAGCCCCACCTATAGTCGATGCCAAGATACGAGGCAAACGAATTCTTGTAATAATGAGGTTCATAGCAGAACTTGCTTTTCCAATAATAACCTTGAGCACTTCTACTATGGAAAAGCTAGAGTCCCCGATAGACAGGGAAACAATAAGAATACAAAACAAAAGCAAAATAAGAATAATGAAGACCGATAATCTTGTTTTAGAATTTTTCATAGATTCTCACCTCTTCTAATTAACCATAAGAAGCAAGGAAGACCAATGATACTAATAACGGCACTTAAGGGAGTTTCATAGGGAGGGTTAAAGGTACGACACGCAACGTCAACCCAGAGGAGAAAGGTTCCGCCTAAAAAAGCTGTCAATGGTAAAATATACCGGTAATTTTTAGGAATGAAAATTCTGATAAAGTGGGGAATAATTAAGCCGACAAAAGAAATAGTTCCAACAATAGCAACTGCAGCAGAGGATAGAAGAAGCACAATCCCTAATAGGATGATTGTTGTCAAAAAAGTTCTTTGACCGAGAGATTTAGCGACAGTTTCATTGAGGCTTAAAATGGTTAATTGATGAGCAAATACTTGTGCTAAAAGCATTCCAATAATGATAAAAGGTGCAATAATACGAATCATTGACCAGTTGACAGCAATCAAGCCACCAGCTTGCCAACCAATAACGGCAGTAGAGAGGTTGAAGTAGATTGTTATCCCTTGACCAATAGCTGTAAATAATGTCGCTACCATGGCCCCTGATAAAATTAGTCGAAGCTGATTGTAGCCTGTTTTTGGGTTATACGATAACGAGAACACCAAGATTGCTGACAAGAAGGAACCGATTAAACAGACTAATAAAATGACACTGTAGTGCATGTGCTGAAAAAGAGCATAACCAATAATGAGCGCTAGCCCGGCTCCTGAATTGATTCCCAAAAGCCCAGTATCAGCGATTGGGTTGCGCGTAACCCCTTGCATAATCGCCCCCGCCATAGCTAGTGCTGAGCCCACTAGAATTGCGGCGACCATACGTGGCAAACGAATATCAATAATAACATCTTGATTAGTATTTGAAGTGAAGGGATCTTTTAGAACATCAAGAACTTCCTTGTTTGTATAATTTATAGCACCAAAGCGAAGCCCAAAGTAAACTCCTGTAATGAAAAGGAGTAAAATAATGAAAAAAACAAGCCAAAACTGCTTTGGCTTATTTTTATGGTTAAGAAGCACATCTTCTTTGTCCATAGTAATTTTTCCTTTTACCTAATTATTTGGTTGCTAAGATAGCATCTTTAAGTGTTTGTAGTTCATATTCTAGCGTCAATGGATCATTGAAATAGAAGGCATTGGCATTGACTTTAATCACATGTCCTTCTTGAACGGCTGGAATAGTTTTCCAAACATCACTTTCATATAGAGATGAGCCAGTTTCATCATCTTCAGCAGCGACAACAATATAATCACCTGCATAATCTCCAACGACTTCCTGAGAAATTGTTAAATAGCCTGTTGGGAAAACTTCGTCTATCACTTTTTGAGGAGCTGTATAGCCGAGAGCCTTATAAATAACTTCTCCACCACGTCCCCAATTATCACCAAAAAGATCAATTTCTTTTTCATAGAGTCCAATAACAGTGAATGTAGCATCTGCACCAGTGACAGCTTTTACTTCACTTGCTACATCGGCAGTTTCTTGTTTCCAATCTGCCAACCATTTGTCTGCTTCATCTTCTTTATTGAAGATTTGTCCAAAATCTGTGAGGACTTGAAGATAATCACTAGTACCATAGTCAATTGAGATAACGGGAGCAATCTCAGCCAGTTGGTCGATATTTTCCTCAGTTGAACCAACAATAATAACATCAGGGTCTAGAGCTGTAACTGCTTCAAGGTCAGAAGCCGAAACTTCTTTTGCATCACCAACATAGTCTTCTAAGACTGGATTTTTTTTATCGTAGGAAGTGACACCAACCAAATTAAAATCTAGTTTAGCTAGATATCCAGTGTAAGTAGAAGTGAGACTGACAGCTTTTTTGGGATTTTCTGGCACATCACCATAGTAGGTAACTCCATCAATTTTAGGCATGCTTGAGACAGCACTTGATGAAGCAGAAGACTCAGTAGATGAGCTATTGCCACAGGCAGCAAGAGCTACAAGTGCAAAGAGTGCCACTAAGGCAGTAAGGATTTTTTTCATTTTTCTATTCTCCTAGAAAATATCTATAATAACTGATAAGTTAGTAATATGGGGCGTTTATGTACAGGATCTTCAATGATTTGAGCATCAATATTGAAAATATCACGTAAAATTTCTGTGGTCATCATTTCTTCAACTTTACCACGATATGCGATGTTTCCATTTTTCATAGCGATAAGATTATCTGAAAAACGGGCAGAAAGGTTTAGATCATGAAGTACCATAATAATGGTTTTTTGAGAGTCTTGATTAAGCTTTTTCAATAGTTCTAAAACTTCAAGCTGGTGATTCATATCTAGATAAGTCGTCGGTTCATCAAGAAAAATGGTATCAGTATCTTGCGCCAGCGCCATAGCAATCCAGACACGTTGACGTTGACCGCCAGACAAAGCATCAACTTCCATATGTGCAAATTCAGTAATTTTTGTGACTTCCATTGCCCAATGAATTTTATTTTTGTCATCAGGAGTCAGACTACCTAAGTATTTTTGGTGTGGGAATCGACCGTATGAAACCAATTCATAGACAGAAATACCTTCAGCAGCTTCTAGAACTTGTGGAAGTAAGGCAATTTTTTTAGCAACTGTCTTTGTTGGGAGCGTCGCTATTGCTTGACCATCAATATATATGCTACCATTTTTTATGGCTTGAATACGTGTTAAAGCTTTCAATAGAGTTGATTTTCCACAACCATTAGCCCCTATAATTGTTGTGATTTGTTTTTCTGGTAAAGCAATAGATAAATCTTCAATAATGAGGTTTTTATCATAAGCTACAGAAATGTTTTCAGCACGAATATCAGACATATTTTCCTCCTTTATTTAGAAATGAGAGAGTCTGGAGTGAATCACAGGCTCAAATCTATTTGCATGTAGATACAGTGCAAGTTGTTAAAGTAGAGTGAGTGAATATGGACAACTTTCTATAAAAAATATTTCATCTACTTGTGAGCATTAATTGAATTATTCAACTTTTGCCTTTCGACATTATAGCACAGAAAAAAGGCTGGAAAAAGCCTTTTCTTTAAATAATTAGAATTATTTGAATTAACTGAAAGTTGTTTAGAATGGTTAAAAAGAGTATCAAAAACCGTTCTAAATAAGGTGTTTTTTAGCAATTTCTAGATCTCCAAGATAGTCGGCGTGTTTACCTTGTATGATTTGATAAGCATCTGCTCCTTTGCCTGCAATAATAACAGCATCTGTTTCATTTTTTGTAAGACTAAGAGCAGTTTGTATGGCTTTCTCTCGATCAACGATTATGCTGACAGGACGTGTCATGTGGCTAGCGATTTCTTCTGATATCGTTTGTGGATCTTCATAGTTAGGATCATCCGCAGACAAAATGACGGTTACATTAGGATGTGAGTTAAGAACTGTTCCAAAATCAGCCCGTCTGCTCTCTCCTTTGTTTCCTGTAGCACCCAAGATAAGAATAATTTGTCCTTTTTGATGATCTTCAACAACAGATAAGAGTTTATTTAAACTATCTCCATTATGAGCATAGTCAACAAAGACTTTGGAACCATCTGATTGTGTCAGAACTTCCATTCGTCCAGGAACAGAAGTCTCAGCAATTCCTTTTTTTATGTCTGATTTGCTTGCACCTAATCGCAGACACGCAAGCCCAGCAGCAAGTGCATTTTCTTGGTTAAATGATCCAATAAGTTGAATATCATAGTGATCAGCTAATTTTCCACTAGCATCAAAATTAAATGCCTCACTATTAATGATAGTGTTCTCTGATTGATTACCATAGAAATCATGAGGTAGATGACTGACTTGCTCTCTTACAATCCTGAAATGTTTCATGTCAGAATTAACGATAACTGCTTTGCTATTTGCCATCAAGAGGCGTTTGTGATAAAAATAGTCCTCAAAAGTAGGGTGTTCGATGGGTCCAATATGGTCTGGACTGATATTTAAGAAAACACCAACATCAAAAGTTAAACCGTAAACACGATCAACCAAGTAAGCTTGACTGGACACCTCCATGATAAGATGAGTCATCCCGTTTTCAAGAGCTTGGGCCATCATTTTAAAAAGATCAAGACTTTCAGGTGTGGTTAATTGTGATTTAAAAGCATTTTTACCATCTAAAATCGTATTCATGGTTGAAAACATAGCGGTTTTATGACTTTGTTTTAGAATATTATAGGCAAAATAAGCTGCGGTCGTTTTTCCTTTGGTTCCTGTGAATGCTAAAATCTTGAGTTGCTTTTCTGGATGTCCATAAAATGCCATAGCAATCAAACTCATGGCTTTTTTGACATCTGTTACAATGATAGCAGGGATAGACACGCCATAATCCACTTGACTAATATAGAAAGGCAATCCGGCTGTGATTGACTTTTCAAGATATTCCTTCTTAAATGCTATTCCTTTAACAAAGAAAAGAGTCTCCGAATCAACGTCACGACTATCAAAGCAAATCTTTGAAAATTGGACATTTTTTGTCCAATCAAGATAATATTCATCATCTACGATGATTTCGCGAAAGTTATTGTCATTTTTTAAAATATTTAGAATTTTTTCAAGAGTAATCATGTCTATTATTGTAGCCTTAATGCTCAGGTTTTACAAGTTACAAGTAAAAGTTTATAATTAAGATATCAAACTCTGGAAAGATTTCATATGCCTAAAACTGAAACAAAAATGACGCAGCAAGAACAGATGGTTCGTGGGACAGCATGGCTAACAGCATCCAATTTTATTAGCCGCCTCTTGGGGGCCTTTTATATTATTCCATGGTATGCTTGGATGGGAACCCACGCTGAACAGGCAAATGCACTTTTTGGGATGGGCTATAATATCTATGCCCTTTTCTTACTGATTTCGACGGCAGGAATTCCAGTTGCTATTGCAAAACAGGTGTCTAAGTACAACACACTTGGTCAGGAAGAAACGAGTTATTATCTATTACGCAAAGTTCTTATTGTCATGCTTGGACTTGGATTTGCTTTTGCATTGATTATGTACCTTGGTTCACCTGCGCTGGCGCAATTAAGTGGTGGTGGCAATGACTTGGTTCGTGTCATGAAGAGCTTATCATGGGCAGTTCTCATCTTCCCTGCGATGAGTGTTATGCGTGGTTTCTTCCAAGGGTTCAATAATCTCAAACCTTATGCCATGAGTCAAATTGCTGAACAAGTGATTCGAGTTATTTGGATGCTCCTTACAGCTTATATGATTATGAATGTTGGTTCTGGAGATTATGTGACTGCTGTTGTTCAGTCTACATTTGCTGCATTTATTGGTATGATTGCAAGTGTTGCAGTTCTTATTTTCTTTCTTTGGAGAGAAGGAAAGCTTCTGGCCATTTTTGGAAAATCACCGACGAATGTAACTGTTGATACGAAGGAAATTCTTCTTGAAACTCTAAAAGAGGCCATTCCATTTATTATCACGGGTTCAGCCATTCAGCTTTTCCAAATCGTTGATCAATTAACTTTTATCAATACTATGAAGATGTTCACTTCATACACTAGTGACCAACTTAATGTTCTCTATGCTTATTTTTCTTCCAATCCCAATAAAATTACTATGATTCTGATTTCTTTGGCAATCGCAATTGGTGGTGCAGGCATTCCACTTTTAACAGAGAATTTTGTCAACAAAGATAAGAAAGCGGCAGCGCGACTTGTCATCAACAATCTTCAAATGCTTTTTACAGTTCTTTTCCCTGCAGTTCTTGGAGCAATTATCTTAGCAAAACCCTTATATACTCTGTTTTATGGAGCACCAAATAATACAGCTCTCTGGCTATTTGTCGTTGCTCTTATTCAAGTTATATTTCTAGCGCTTTATAGTATTTTGGCGCCAATGTTACAGGCACTCTTTGAAAATCGTAAAGCTATAATTTATTTTATATATGGTTTACTTGTTAAGTGTGTCCTTCAAATTCCGTTTATTTACTTTTTTGAGGCATATGGTCCTTTGATTTCAACAGCTATTGGCTTAAGTGTTCCAATTGTTCTCATGTTTAAGCAAATTCAAAAAGTTACTAATTTTAATCGCAAAGCTATTTTTAGAGGGACTCTACTAGTGACCATTCTGACTCTTATTATGGGAATTTTCGTTGGACTGGCAACATGGGGTCTTCATTTTATTATTAGTCCATCAACTCGTATTGGTAGTGTTGCTTACATTGTGGTTGTTGGTGCTATTGGAATTGCTATTTATGTTATTTTGGCTTTGGTTACACGCTTATTAGATAAAATTATTGGTGGCAAGGCGGAAATACTCAGACAAAAACTTCATTTAAAATAATAATTAGTCAAAATTTTGGGATGCTGTGAGGGTTATGACTAGTTAACCTTAGCTAGAAATTAGGCTTGATAGTTATAAGTGGATGTTAAGTTAGCAATTATAACTTAAAGAGGAGCAGACCGCTTTTCAAGGTCAGTTGCTTTCAGGTTGCTCGAAAGATTCATGGAACTTAAATTTTTACATATTTTTAACTTGAGCAAGTGTAACGACTTTGCTAAATTTTGGGATTGTGTTGTGAATGGCGTTTTGAAAGTTACGTTTGTTTCTGTCCCCAGAGGCATCTTCGATTACAAAGCTTTCAAAACCGATTTTTGCACCATCTTGAGCTGTCTTAAGAACCCCATTGCTCATTGAAACACCGGAGACAAAAATAGTCTTTACTCCTTGCTCTTTTAGCTCCTTTTCAAGGTTGTTTTCTGACTGGGAGAACGCACTAGGACCGAATTTTATAAATTTATGCAACCTAGGATTGTTCTCTAAATCTTCTTGTAATAGCAAACGTGTAAATATGTTTTTGGTAAATTTACTTAAAAATTTAGGTTCAACCGCTATCAGGTAGATTGGCAGGTTTTGGGCACTAAAGTACTGGATTAGTTTTTTATTGTTTTCTATTATCTTGTCCCACCCATAGGGTGGGGCTTTTTTTACTAATCGCTTGATAGGTGTCTGTAAATCTATGATAAGTAGCGCTGAGTCTTGCATGCGATTCTCCTTCATTTTTAATAAGACTAATACAGTTCGTTATTGAGTACTGTTAAAAAGTGTTCGATAGTAGTCAATTCATTTTGAGTAAATTGCGATGTTATTTTTTCGAAGCGAAGATTAACTGTTCCACGATAATCGTTATAGACTTGAGAGATTTCTTCACCCGATGATGTTCGGGAGATGATTCTCTCTTTTTTATTGCCTTTTTTTTGAGTTATCTGAATAAGATTGTGTTTTACTAATCGAGCGATGCTTTTTGAGATGGCACTTTGAGTCACTGGAAGGAGCGTCACAAGATGCTTGGCAAGAAAGACTTTGTCAGAAAGGTCATTAAGAACATGCAAATCTGTTACACTTAGTTTCTTATAAATCTCATAATTTTCAGCTGATAATTTTTTAAAATAGGCATTTTTTATAGATTTTAACCCATTTTCTTGCGATGCAAACTCACTTAGTTTAGCGCGTATTATTTCCTTGTGTTTACTAGTAGTAGTCATGTTATCTCCCTTTTATAAAATATTCCCAGGAATATTTCTTGCATTCTAAAGTCATAGTGTTATAATGACATTATATATTCTTAGGAATATATAATCAAGCCGAAAATAGAAAATAAGAAGAAATTTGGAGGATATTATTATGACATTTTTTCTAACTATTGTTACAGGGTTTATTATTGGATTAATTATTGTTGGTATGGGAGGAAGTGGTGCTGGCATTTATCTCGGTGTACTGATATCAATTTTTGGGCTCAGTGCCTCTGTGGCAGCTTCAACATCACTCGTTACAGCATTTCCTGCACTTTGTATAGGAGCGATTGGCTATTGGAGACAAGGTGGTGTTCAAAAAAAATTAGCATTACAGATGTTTTTATTTGCTCTTCCAAGTGTCATAATCGGTTCACTCATCTCTCCATTTATTCCTGCTAACATTTATAATCTTGTCATAGGTGGGTTGTTGATGTATATGGGTGTAGCTATTTTGCTATCTATGCGAGTAAATAAAAATGGAGAGGTAGCTAAAGTAAGTCTAATAAAAACCGTTTTTTATGCGGTCCTCGCTGGTTTGATGGTTGGTATTGGAGGGCTATCAGGAGGCGGAGCAATCATGTCTGGACTTATTTTGATGGGGCTAACTATGTTTGAAGCAAGTGGAACTTCAAGTACAGTACTTGTTGGGCTCAGTTTGATAGGAATTTTCTTTCATATTGGTAGTGGTCAAATTGATTGGTCGATTTCTTTAGGAATGATAATGGGTTCCGTTATTGGAGCAATCATATCTCCTATTTTTCTCAATCATATCGATCAAGAAAAATACACAAAAATTGTCAAACCAATCATGGGAGTCTTACTTTTCTTAATGGGAATAAAAACATTTTTTAGTATTCTTTTTAAATAGTTTTGGAAGGCAATTTTGCTACTTTCAGAATTATTAATACCTCAATAAGAGATCAAAAAGACTGTTTTTGAAATTTGTGTAGACGCCTTTACTAAGTCGTGCACTAGTCATACTTTTGTGAAAAGCATGAAGGATGCTATAGAAAATGCTAAGGTTTATTTTTTTATTAGGAGGCAAATGCCTTTGGTTTTTAGGAATGTTATCCCATAAAACTTTTATGTGATAACATCTAGTGTAAATCAATGTTGCTATTTTAAATGTCAGATTTTTTATAATTGAATAGATCTTTAGCAATGCTTTATTTTGTCAAATGGGTTATAGTTATTTTTTATAACTAGCTATTAAGAATTTAAATGATAAAAAACCTTACACAAAAATATTTTAGTGTTAGAATAGTAGCTATAACTTGAAAAGTTAAGAGAGTTTCGGCAAATACTTCAGTCTCTAAACCCTAAGATATTCTAATAGCATTACTAATTAGATAACCTTAAGGTTCGCACAAAAAAGGAAAAATTATGACTAAAGACTATAAAATAGAGACTATTTTGGCACACACTGGGATTAAGACAGACGATGCAACAGGTGCCTTAGCCTCTCCTATCCATTTTTCAACTACTTATCAACATCCGGAATTTGGCAAGTCTACTGGATTTGATTACACGAGAACAAACAACCCTACACGAGCGACTTTAGAGAAAACGCTAGCCGCTATTGAAAAAGCTGATTATGCTATTGCGACAAGTTCAGGAATGAGTGCCATTGTTCTTGCATTTGATATTTTTCCCGTAGGTTCAAAAGTTGTTGCGGCGAGAGATTTGTATGGTGGCTCTTTCCGTTGGTTCAATCAGCAAGAAGAGCAAAAACGCTTCTTTTTTCAATACGCTAACTCAGAAGAGGAAATGATTGCTGCTATTTCTCAAGAGACTGATATTGTTTATATTGAGACACCGACAAATCCATTGATGATTGAATTCGATATAGAACGGATTTCTAAAATTGCTCATGCGAATGGAGCAAAAGTCATTGTGGATAATACTTTTTATAGTCCAATTTATCAAAATCCCATTTCACTTGGTGCAGATATTGTTGTTCATTCAGCTACAAAGTATTTGTCTGGGCATAATGACGTTTTGGCAGGTGTTGTAATAACGGATGATCAATCAACATACAATAAACTTTTCTTCAATTACAATACAACGGGTCCCACATTACCTCCTTTTGATTCTTATATGCTTATGCGTGGACTTAAGACCCTTAATCTCCGAATGGAAAAATCAACTAGAAACGCTCGAAAAATTGTTGAATTTCTTCAAAAATCACCTGCAGTCAAAGAAGTTCTTTATACTGGTAAAGGTGGAATGATTTCATTTAAAGTAAGCGATGAAAGTAACATTCCAACAATCATAAATACACTTGATGTTTTTACATTTGCTGAAAGCTTAGGTGGTGTTGAAAGTCTGATTACATATCCGACAACGCAAACTCACGCTGACATTCCAGCTGACGTTCGTGCATCTTATGGATTAACTGACGACTTGTTGCGTTTATCAATTGGGATAGAAGACGCTGATGATTTGATTACTGATTTAAAAACAGCTTTGGAGGTATAAAAAATGGGAAAATATGATTTTACAACTAGACCTAATCGACTTGGGCAAAACACTGTGAAGTGGCATAGCAGCGAGAGTAATAAGGATCTACTTCAAATGTGGGTTGCAGATATGGATTTTTTGCCAGTCCCAGCTATTAAAGAAGCCATTATTGAATATGGTGAAAATCATGTTTTTGGATACCCTCACCCAAGTGATACCCTTTTTGAGTCTATTGTTAATTGGGAAAAGAAAAGTCATGGTTATGATATTACTAAAGAAAAAATCACATTAATAGAAGGTGTTGTTCCCGCAATATCAACAGCTATTCAAGCTTTCACAAAAGAAGGGGAAGCAATCTTAATCAATACGCCTGTTTATCCTCCTTTTTCTCGCTCGGTGAAACTTAACAATCGTAAATTAATATCTAATCCTCTGATAATTAGAAATGGACATTTTGAAATTGACTTTGATTTACTTGAAGAAGATTTGATTAACAATGATGTCAAATTGTACATCTTTTGCAACCCTCACAATCCAGGGGGGCGTGTTTGGTCAAAAGAAGAGTTGACAAAAGTTGCAGAGCTGTGTAAAAAACACAACATTCTTCTAGTTTCGGATGAGATTCATCAGGATTTGGTGCTTTTTGGGAATAAACATATTTCTATGAACACTATAGATGATGGTTTCAAAGATTTTACTATTGTACTAGCCTCAGCAACAAAAACATTTAACATTGCTGGAACAAAAAATAGCTTTGCAATGATTGAAAATGCTGATTTAAGAAAGACTTTTAGAAATCGTCAATTGATGAACAATCAACATGAAATCCCAGCAATAGGTCTCATTACGACTGAAGCCGCTTTTACCTATGGGAAAGCATGGCTAGATGAGTTAAAACCTGTGCTTGAAAAAAATATTAACTATGTTGTTGACTATTTGAGCGAAAAAACAAATATAAAAGTCATGAAACCAGAAGGAACGTATCTCATTTGGCTTGATTTTAGTGCCTATAACATTGTATACCCAGAGATTACAAAAAAACTTGAAGAAGAGGGAAAAGTTGTTCTTAATGATGGTGCTAGTTTTGGTAAAGAGGGAAGGAGTTTTGCCCGCCTTAATGTTGCCACACCATTTGAAACAGTTAAAGAAGTGTGTACACGAATTGCCAAGGTTTTTCCAAAGTAAAAATGTGACAGAGGAATTTAGTTAATATTATACAAAGCTGAACCCATTAGAAAAATAACCTATCAGAATTGTTGGTCATGAGAATAGACTCTGATAGGTTTTTTCTTTTACCTCTTTATCTTTTTAACTTTGTCTTTCGAAAGTGATTAGATGGTTTTTATTCTTTGCAATTTTTGGTATAATCATAAATGAAAAACTGAAGGAGTTCAAAAATGGGAAAATTTCAAGTTATATCACATCCACTCATCCAGCATAAGCT
>CAZPYI010000009.1:0-6457 GCA_964590305.1 uncultured Streptococcus sp. | reverse complement strand
GCACAACGACATCTACAAAAGATTTCCGTGAATTAGTCAATGAAATTTCTACACTTATGGGTTACGAAGTGTCCCGTGACCTACCGTTAGAGGATGTTGAAATTGAAACACCTGTAGCCAAAACAGTGCAAAAACAATTAACTGGGAAAAAATTAGCTATCGTGCCAATTCTTCGTGCAGGTATTGGTATGGTTGATGGTTTACTTAGTCTAACACCAGCAGCAAAAGTTGGGCATATTGGCATGTATCGTGATGAAGAAACTCTTCTACCAGTTGAATATCTTGTCAAATTACCAGAAGATATTGACCAACGTCAAATCTTCTTAGTTGATCCAATGCTTGCAACAGGAGGTTCAGCTATTTTAGCAGTAGACTCTTTGAAAAAACGTGGCGCTGCCAATATTAAATTTGTTTGTTTGGTTTCAGCGCCAGAAGGTGTTAAGGCTTTACAAGAAGCGCATCCAGACATTGACATTTTCACAGCTGCTCTTGATGAAAGACTTAATGAACATGGCTATATTGTTCCAGGTCTTGGTGATGCAGGGGACCGTTTGTTTGGCACAAAATAATATTTTTTAGCTTTAATTGAACTTTCTAGAATTACCTAGAAAGTTTTTTAGAAAGTAAGTTTATTATTTGAGCTTTTCTGACCAAATGATTATAATAGTCTCAGAATTGAAATTAAAAGGAGAATACTTATGATTCCTGTAGTTATTGAACAAACGAGCCGAGGCGAGCGCTCATATGATATTTATTCTCGTCTGTTAAAAGACCGTATTATTATGTTGACAGGTGCTGTAGAAGACAACATGGCTAATTCCATTATTGCTCAACTCTTGTTCCTAGATGCGCAAGATAATACTAAAGATATTTATCTTTACGTAAATACACCGGGAGGCTCAGTTTCAGCTGGTCTTGCTATTGTTGATACAATGAATTTCATTAAATCGGATGTCCAAACTATTGTAATGGGGATGGCAGCATCGATGGGAACAATCATCGCATCAAGTGGTACTAAAGGGAAACGTTTCATGTTACCAAATGCTGAATACTTGATTCACCAACCAATGGGTGGTACTGGTGGCGGCACACAACAAACTGATATGGCGATTGCTGCTGAACATCTTTTGAAGACACGTAAAAATTTGGAACAAATTTTAGCTGATAATTCCAATCAACCACTTGAAAAAGTGCATGCAGATGCAGAACGTGACAATTGGATGAGCGCACAAGAAACTTTAGATTATGGCTTTATTGACGAGATTATGGCCAATAATGAATTGAAATAAAACTTATTGAAGTTTTGTTATCATTCTAACGAAAAAAAGTATCAGAGTTCTCTCTGATATTTTTTTCTATTTCTGAGAGTTTTATAAAGTCATGTAAATTATGTTATAATTGATTTATGTTATTAATTAATAATCAATTATTTGAAATCGAAGATGCCATAGATGATGTCATTAAGAATTTCCTTGAATTAGAGATAGTAAAAAGCTATCAGCTTGCTAAAAATGCAGTTTTGTCTGACAATGAACTACAATCAAAAATAGTGAGATTCCAAGAAATAAAAAGTGTTTATGACGATCAAAAAGATTATATCGCATTCCGACCAGAGGTTAAAAAAATCAGGAGAGAGATGTTTCAACAAAAAAGGGCCATTGACCTCAATGAAAAGATGATTGACTTGAGACGAAAAGAAGTTGATTTACAAAAAACTTTAGCTGAAATTTCTCAAAAGATATCTTCAGTGGTGTCTGGGAATATCTTTGTAGACACTGGTTTACCTCTAGCTTCTCATAAGGAACATCATGGAAAAGGACGTGGAGATAGTATAAAAGAAAGGGGAGATCATGTTTGAAAAAAAGAACCGCCAAGGTTTGGTAGTCTACCTCTACTACAATAGAGATGCTAGGAAACTTAATAAATATGGTGATGTGCTTTACCACTCTAGAAGGATGCGTTATCTCATCATCTATGTTGATAAAGATAAGATAGATGTTGTAATGAACGAATTGACAAAAATGAAATTTGTTAGAGAAGTCAAAAAGTCTCAGATTGATGCCATTAACACTCACTTTGTTGGGAGCTTACAGGAGTAAAATCTGAGTAAGAGATAAGATAAAAGACTTGACAATATTCTGATAATTCAGTATTCTTATCACATAACTATTTAAGAAAAAATTAAGGAGAACATATGAAAAAGAAATTTGGATTAACTGCTGTTGCTTTCCTAAGTACAGTTGTGCTTGCAGCCTGTGGTGCGGCACCATCTAGCTCATCGTCGTCTGCTACAGGTACAGAAATCGGAGATACTATTAAAATCGGTCTCAACCTTGAGTTGACCGGTGCAGTATCTGCCTATGGAAGTGCTGAAAAAAATGGTGCAGAATTAGCTGTTGAAGAGCTTAATAAAGCTGGTGGTGTGGACGGAAAAGATCTTGAAATCATTTCTAAAGATAACAAATCAGATAACTCTGAATCTGCTACCGTGACAACAAACCTTGCAACAGAAAGCAAAGTTAATGCAATCGTAGGACCTGCAACATCAGGTGCTGTTGCATCAGCTAGTCCAAATGCACAATCAGCTGGTGTTCCTTTGGTAACTCCTTCAGGAACTCAAGATGATTTAACAGTCGATTCTGACGGAAATGCTTATGAATACATTTTCCGTACAACTTTCATCGATAGCTACCAAGGACAAGTTCTTGCAAAATTTGCTTCTGAAAACCTATCTGCTAAAAAAGTAGTGCTCTACTATGACAATTCAAGTGACTACGCAAAAGGTATCGCTGAAGAATTCAAAAAAGATTATTCTGGTGAAATTGTTACCGAATCAACATTCCAATCGGGAGATACAGATTTCCAATCAGCTTTGACTAAATTTAAAGATGATGGCTATGATGCTATTGTTATGCCAGGATACTATCAAGAAACTGGTACAATTATTAAACAAGCACGTGAAATGGGAATTACAGCTCCAATCCTAGGGCCTGATGGATTCGCAGATGACAAACTTGTTGAACTTGCAGGTGCTTCTAATGCAAATGATGTCTATTATATCTCAGGCTTCTCAGCTACAAGCTCTGATAAAGCCGCTGCTTTTGCAAAAGCTTATCAAGATAAGTATGGTGAAGCACCATCAATGTTTGCTGCTTTAGGTTATGATTCTGTTAACATGATTGCTGAAGCTGCCAAAGGTGCCGATACATCAAAAGATATTGCAAGCAATCTTGCAAAATTAACAGATTTTGAAGGCGTAACTGGTACAATGACAATTGATGCCAAACACAACCCTGTTAAGTCAGTTTCAATGATTGGGTTGACAAATGGTGTAGAAAGCTCATCTGCTGTTGTAGAACCTGATTAATTTTTAAATTTTGGAATTGAAAACTTGGGGAGCATATCACTCCCCATTTATTGTTTATTACGTTTAGAAAGTTTGGTGACCTTATGCTTCAACAGCTTGTTAATGGTCTTATTTTGGGGAGTGTCTATGCACTACTCGCCCTTGGATATACGATGGTTTATGGCATTATCAAACTAATCAACTTTGCTCATGGTGATATTTACATGATGGGCGCCTTTATTGGTTATTATTTGATTAATACTTTCCATATGAATTTCTTCATTGCTCTGATTTTGACGATGGCAATAACGGCACTTCTTGGTGTCATTATTGAATTTTTAGCCTATCGTCCTTTGAGAAATTCAACCCGGATTGCAGCATTGATTACTGCTATTGGTGTTTCTTTCCTATTGGAATACACGATGGTTTACTTTGTCGGTGCGGGAGCGCGTGCTTTTCCACAAGCTATAGAAACAGTTAAGTATAATTTAGGCCCAATTAGTATAACTAATATCCAATTGATTATTCTCTGTGTCTCTATCTTCTTAATGGTGGCTTTACAGTTTATTGTTAAGCAAACCAAGATGGGCAAAGCCATGCGTGCAGTTTCCGTGGATAGTGATGCAGCACAGTTGATGGGTATTAATGTTAACTCAACCATTAGCTTTACTTTTGCGATTGGTTCAGCTTTAGCTGGAGCAGCAGGAATTTTGATTGCCTTGTACTACAATACTATGAATCCATTAATGGGGATGACTCCAGGGATAAAAGCTTTCGTTGCTGCTGTTTTAGGCGGTATTGGAATTATTCCGGGTGCAGCACTGGGTGGCTTCATCATTGGCCTACTAGAAACATTCTCAACAGCGATTGGGTTATCTAGTTACAAAGATGCTGTAGTATATGGTATTCTGATCATCATATTACTTGTACGTCCTGCGGGAATCTTAGGAAAAAATGTGAAAGAGAAGGTGTAAGCAATGAAGAAAAATATAAAACCTATTTTAGCTTGGCTTGCTCTTATTGCAGTTGTTTTCTTAATCCTTAATGTTCTGATTGGTTCAGGAACTTTAGGTATTTATTACGTTCAAATTCTTATGGGAATTGGAATTTCCATAATTATGGCAATGGGAACCAATTTAGTTCTTGGTTTCTCTGGCCAATTTCCTCTAGGACAAGCAGGTTTTATGGCAGTTGGTGCTTACGCAACAGCTATCATTACCAAACAAAGTCCTACTTATGGAAGTTTTTATTTATCGATGATAGTTGGTGCGATTATTGCAGGATTAATTGCTGTTATCGTTGGTTTTCCGACACTTCGTCTCAAAGGTGACTATCTTGCAATCGCTACTCTTGGCGTTTCTGAAATTATTCGTATTGCTATTGTTAATGGTGGTTCTCTAACAAATGGAGCAGCAGGTCTGACCGGTGTCCTCCAATACACCTCTTGGCCATTAGTTTTCGCTTTTGTTGTCTTTATAGCTGTTTTAATTTTGAATTTCTTACGCAGTGCGATCGGACGTCAAGTGATTTCTGTTCGTGAAGATGAAATTGCTGCTGAAGCCATGGGTGTCAATACAACTAAGATAAAAGTGATTACCTTTGCATTTGCCGCAATGACAGCTTCGATTGCTGGTTCGCTTTATGTTGGTTATATTGGTACTGTTGTTCCAAAAGATTTTACAATTATGAAATCTATTGATTATCTCATTATAGCAGTGTTAGGAGGCCTAGGTTCAATTACTGGAACAATAATAGCAGCCTTGGTACTTGGTGTATTCAATATGTATCTGCAAAATTTTTCAGAACTTCGCATGATTATCTATTCACTGGCTTTGATTTTGGTCATGGTCTTCCGTCCGGGTGGACTTCTGGGAACTAAAGAGTTGATGTTTTCAAAATTCTTTTCAAAAAAAACTAAGGAGGGCAAATAAAGATGGCACTTCTTGATATAAAAAATTTAACAAAAAATTTCGGTGGTCTAACAGCGGTAGGCGATGTGACTATGGAATTAAATGAAGGAGAATTGGTTGGACTTATTGGACCAAATGGTGCAGGGAAAACAACTTTATTTAACCTTCTAACTGGTGTTTATGATCCAAGTGAAGGAACTGTTACTTTAGATGGTGACCTTCTTAATGGGAAAAAACCAGATAAAATTGCTTCTTTAGGCTTGTCACGAACGTTTCAAAATATTCGTCTTTTCAAAAATATGACAGTTTTAGAAAATGTTTTAGTTGGAATGGGAAATCAAAGAAAGTCACATGTTTTAGCTAGCTTTCTTCGTTTACCAAAGTACTATAAAAGTGAAGAAGATCTTCGTGTGAAAGCATTTGAGTTGCTATCAATTTTCAATCTTGATGGTGATGCAGATACTTTGGCGAAGAATCTCCCTTATGGACAACAACGTCGCTTAGAAATTGTCCGTGCGCTTGCCACTGATCCTAAAATTCTTTTTCTTGATGAGCCTGCTGCTGGGATGAATCCCCAAGAAACGGCTGAATTAACACAATTAATCCGTCAAATAAAAGAACAGTTCAATATTACAATTATGCTGATTGAACACGATATGAGCTTAGTCATGAAAGTTACAGAACGTATCTATGTACTTGAGTATGGGCGATTGATTGCACATGGAACACCAGATGAAATCAAGAATAATAAACGTGTAATTGAAGCATATCTTGGAGGTGAAGCTTAATGACAAATATGTTAAAAGTAGATAATTTATCTATTCATTATGGCGTCATTCAAGCGGTTAAGGACGTTAGTTTTGAAGTTAATGAAGGTGAAGTTGTTTCGCTAATCGGCGCCAATGGTGCAGGTAAGACATCAATTCTTCGTACGATTTCTGGTCTAGTCCGACCCAGTCAAGGGACAATCTCATTTTTGGGACAAGAAATTCAAAAAGCGCCTGCCAGAAAAATTGTAGCAAGTGGACTTTCACAAGTTCCAGAAGGTCGCCATGTTTTTCCAGGTTTAACAGTTTTAGAAAATCTGGAAATGGGAGCATTTTTAAGTAATAATCGTGATGAAAATCAAAAAAATTTGAAGACTGTTTTTGGACGGTTTCCGCGCTTGGAAGAGCGTAAAAGTCAGGATGCCGCGACACTT
>CAZPYI010000008.1:0-27888 GCA_964590305.1 uncultured Streptococcus sp. | reverse complement strand
ACGGTCTGGAGTGTTACGTTTGTTTTTTGAAGTAAGGTACAAGCGTTCACCAGATTCTTTGTGTTCAAGTGTAATATTTACGCGCATGGTATCTCCCTTCGATTATTCCGCTGCGTTAGCTTTAGCGATTTGACGCCCTTTGTAGTATCCTTTAAGTGATACACGGTGAGAACGTGAGTAATCTCCAGTTGTTTCGTCAAATTGTACAGATGGAGCTGTTAATTTGTAATGTGTACGACGTTTGTTTTTCTTCGCTTTTGAAGTGTGACGTGCAGGTACTGCCATGATATAAGTCTTCCTTTCGATAGTTAAGTCTTGATTTTCATCAACTTTATTATAATAGCATATCTTTTTTGTAAAGTAAAGTTACTTGACAAAATTATTTAGCTCTTAGTAACGCTTAACTGGGTACTTGAGCGTCTTGAGTTACTAATAAGATCTTGAATTTCAGAAATTAAACGATTACTTTGATGAAGTTCCTCAAGCGATATATGCATGCGGTAATTCCAATTGTTATGTGGATTGCTTGGATCGTTGATACGCTCATCAGAGATTTTAGCATTTGTAGTCTCATCTGTTAAGGCAAATAAATCTTGAATCGGAATAATGACAATCATAGCTTTTGAATCAAAGTGATTTTCAAGAATCTGTTTAATAATGGTCTTATCAGCGTGGTGTGGAGCCAAACCTTCCATATGCAAAATAGTGTTAAAATATCTCTGAGTTGTTGCTACATTCTCTTCCCACCATTGTCTCAGTGTGGAGGTATCGTGTGTTGAAGAAGTCGCAACACAGAGATAATGCAGTTTTTTCAAGTTGTGGACGAAGTCACTTGGATTGCTCGGCATGCGTTCCACAGCTAGGCTGAGAATGTTGAGTTTATCCATAACCTGTGGAACAGTGCTTGGAACCATACCTAGGTCTTCACCACAAGCCAGCATACTTGTCGCATTAATGAGGGGAGGTAACTTTTCCAGTGCCTTTTCTTTCCAGAAGTTGTTATTGCGCTTAAAGAAATAATCTTCATGCATCCAAGCTAAGGTTTGACGAAACTCATAACCAAATTCTCCAAAAGAAATGGTGTCCGTCAATCCAATACGAGGATGATAGATGGTAGGATTTGCATGATCTTTGATAAAAATGACATTTTCCGAAAGCTGATAGAGTCCTTGACGAATTGTTTCATCAATATCGAGTTCTCGAATGACACGTTGGTCGCAAAATTCAGGCTTGATTTCATAGTTTTCAAAACCAATGTAATTGAGGTAGTTCTGAATGATCATATCACGGTCATCTCGCCCAAAGATACGGTCAATCACCCAATCTTTGATAAAAGGCTGAGTAAATCGGCTCTCACCTCCCCACTCATTAAAGGGAATTCCATAAGATTCGATTTCTTCTACTGTATAACCTTTAGCTGGAGCAAAGTGACCTAAGAGTCCACGGACAGAAGTTTCAGCAATTTCCCAAATTCGAAAGAAGCCTAAAATATGGTCTAAACGAAAAGCATCAAAATAATAAGCCATATTTTCTAGACGTTCTTTCCACCACTGATATTCTGTCTTTTCAATGAGTGACCAATTATAGGTGGGCAGTCCCCAGTTTTGTCCGGTCAGTGAAAAAGCATCTGGGGGTGCTCCAGCTGACATATGTAGATTAAATATGTCTGGATTTGCCCAAGTATCAACAGAGTAGCGCCCAACACCGATAGCAATATCACCTTTAAGAGTTATGCCAAGCTGACGACAATAAGTGCTAGCTTCTAGCAACTGTAGGTGAAGTTGGTATTGCAAATAGTATTGAAAATAGATAAAATCCTTCGTTTTTTTGTTCTCTAAAAGTTTCTGAAAAAGAGTATCTGAAAAAGTCTCATAGCCAGACCATTCTGAGTAGTCTTTGCTAGGAAATCGATCCATCAAATAATTGAATGCAGCATAGGCAGGTAGCCATTTCTTTCTTTTGTCAATAAAATTTTGAAAATCAGAATGACTAGGCAATGACAGTTTCACATTGTCAAAAGCAATTCTAGCATATTTTAATTTTCCTAAGATAACAGCTTGGTAGTCAATTTCTTCCAGATTATTTAGTGCTTGCTTATCCTGAAAATAATCATATCGAGACTTTCTATCAAGATCATCTAATAAAGGCTCTAAATTAAGATAGATAGGATGGAGAGCAAAGACAGAAATCGCAGTGTAAGGAGAAGAGTCCCTCCATGTTTTGCTTGTCGTTGTATCATTGATAGGCAAGAGTTGAATGATATCTAAACCTGCTTGATGACAAAAATCAGCTAATAAAATGATGTCACTAAATTGGCCAATCCCAAAATCCTGATGACTTTTAAGCGAAAAAACAGGAATTGCTGTTCCAGTATGATACGGCGGTTGTTGGTAGGGAATGATTGAAAGATTCTTTTTCATAAGCACAATTCCTTTTCTGTAAACGGTATCTTTGCTTAACATTATACCTTCCAGTAAAAGTAAAATCAATATTATTAAAGAAAATACTACAGCTTAGTTCATCAGCAATCATTTTTGTGATAAAATAGTAAAGAATACACTTTCAAATGAACTTAAGGCAAAAGCACAAAAATTATGCATGATAATGGGATTGCAACTTTGGAATTTCCTTTTCTGTGAGTTGCTTTTACTGTCTTTTGTATCTTAGCTAAAGGACTTGTTATGAAATTACAAAAACCCAAAGGAACGCAGGATATTCTTCCTGTAGATGCAGCCAAATGGCACTATGTAGAAAAGGTTTCACGTGAAACTTTCAAAAAATACAATTATGGTGAGATTAGAACACCAATGTTTGAACATTATGAGGTAATCAGTCGCTCAGTGGGTGATACGAGTGATATTGTAACCAAAGAAATGTATGATTTTCATGATAAAGGCGACCGACACATTACCTTGCGCCCAGAAGGAACAGCTCCAGTTGTCCGTTCTTATGTCGAAAACAAGCTTTTTGCACCAGAAGTTCAGAAACCTGTAAAAGTTTATTACAATGGTTCTATGTTCCGTTATGAACGCCCTCAGGCTGGGCGGCTGCGTGAATTTCATCAACTTGGTGCTGAGTGCTTTGGTTCAACTAATCCAGCAACTGACGTAGAAACGATGGCAATGGCCTATCAATTATTCTCTGAACTTGGAATCAAAGATATAATTCTTCATCTCAATACACTTGGTAATTCTGAGAGTCGTGCCAACTATCGTCAAGCATTGATTGACTACTTGACACCAATGCGTGAGAGTTTGTCAAAAGATAGCCAGCGTCGTTTGGAGGAAAATCCTTTACGCGTTCTAGATTCGAAAGAAAAAGAAGATAAGATTGCTGTGGAAAATGCACCTTCTATTCTTGATTATCTTGATCAAGAAAGTCAGACACATTTTGATCTTGTACGTGAGATGCTTGAAAGCCTAGGCATTCCTTATGTGATTGATACGACTATGGTTCGTGGCCTTGACTACTATAATCATACGATTTTTGAATTTATTACTAAAGTTGATAAATCTGAGCTAACAATTTGTGCAGGAGGTCGTTATGATGGGCTGGTTGCTTATTTTGGTGGGCCAGAGACAGCTGGATTTGGATTTGGACTTGGATTGGAAAGACTTCTTCTTGTTATTGATAAACAAAATATTAAGTTACCCATTGAAGAGAGTTTAGATGTTTATATTGCTGTTTTGGGATCGGGTGCCAATGGAAAAGCCCTAGAGCTTGTTCAAGCTATTCGTAATCAAGGCTTTTCAGCAGAACGTGATTACTTAAGTCGAAAGCTTAAGGCGCAATTTAAGTCAGCAGATGTATTTAAGGCTAAAACAATCATTGCTCTTGGAGAAAGTGAAATTGAAGAAGGACAAGTGACTATTAAAAACAATAAAACACGGCAAGAAGTCATCGTGACTTTTGAAGACTTGTCAAGAAACTTTGCAGGGGTTTTGGAAAAACTAAGATAGAAGATAAAAAGTTGGTATCATAACCAACTTTTTATTTGTCAAATAAGACTGTTAGAAGGAAGAGGACTATCCCTAGGAATAGGAAGATGAGAGCAATTTTAGTTTTTTTCTTTCTTTCAGATAGCTCCTTGGCATCTTGGTCAGAGAGAGGTCTTCTCGGGTGTTCTTTTCGTTTGAGAAGGTAGAAAAGCAGTCCTTCCCCACGTTGACCACTGATTGCAAACCAAGACCAAAATTTTGGGTGCGCGAGTGCCCTGTATGAGGCATCTAAGGAAATCATTTTAAAAATTTGATAGGCGATATAAATGTTTGCAAAAAGAATAATTCCAGTGCCGATAGCGAAAAATAATAACATAATGAAGACTCCAAAATTTAATTGACTTGTGTCAGAATCATAAAAATATAGCTTAATGGATGCGTAAGTTCCATTTTTAAACTTGTTCAAGTATAGAATGCTGCTTATTAGATTTTATTGATAATTTGATAGAAAAGAAAAATTGTGGTAGACAGCCCTAGAAGAGCGCAAGCAATGAATAAATAACTGTTTCCAATAATGATGCCATTAAAGACAACAAAGAGAAGTAAGATCAGAATATTTAATCCAAAAGACAAAATCAGCTTATGATTACTAGTGACAGTGTCAGTGCTTTGAGCCAGATGCTTTAACATGCTATCATCGCCTTTTAAAAGCATATCTAGACTGATATTATAGATATCACCTAACTTGATGAGACTTATGATGTCTGGGTAAGATTTATTGTTTTCCCAATTAGACACTGTTTGACGTGAAACCTGTAACTGCTCAGCTATTTTTTCTTGAGTCAATTTGGAGTTTTGTCTAGCCTCTCTTAATTTTTGTCCAATATCTCTACTTTCAACCATAATGCACTCCTTATCTTTATTTTAGTGTAACTTTTTTAGTATCCCTTGTCTATCGCATTTGCTTGACAATCTCTGGTATTGATGTCAAAATATTTTGAAATTAATTATTATCAGATGATTTACAAAAAAATGTCAGAAAATAGAGAAACTAGAGCGATTTATAAGAGAAATACCAGAAAAATCTCCGTTCAATGGGTGGGGTTTTTAAAGTCTTTTTGTTATAATGAATAGGAATGAAATTTAGATGGAGAATAAGATGAAACGTACGATGTATGCAGGTCGTGTTCGTAGTGAGCACATCGGAAGTAATATCACTTTGAAGGGATGGGTCAGCAGACGTCGTGACCTTGGTGGTTTGATTTTTATTGATTTACGTGACCGCGAAGGAATTATGCAGTTAGTTGTCAATCCAGAGGAAGTTTCAAGTGATGTGATGACAACTGCTGAAAGTATTCGTAGTGAATTTGTTATTGAAGCGACAGGTCTTGTTGAAGCACGTCAACAAGCTAATGATAATTTGCCAACAGGTGCTATTGAATTGAAGGTTTCAGCTTTAACAGTTTTAAACACCTCTAAAACAACACCATTTGAAATAAAAGATGGTGTAGAAGCCAGTGATGAGACAAGATTACATTACCGATACCTTGATCTTCGTCGTCCAGAGATGCTTGAAAATTTTAAATTACGTGCCAAAGTGACACACTCTGCTCGTAATTATCTTGATAATTTGGAATTTATTGATGTTGAGACTCCTATGTTGGCAAAATCAACACCAGAAGGTGCGCGTGATTACCTTGTTCCGAGCCGTATCAGTCAAGGTCATTTTTATGCTTTGCCACAGAGTCCGCAAATCACAAAACAACTATTGATGAATGCTGGTTTTGACCGTTATTATCAGATTGTGAAGTGCTTCCGTGATGAAGACTTGCGTGGTGATCGTCAACCTGAGTTTACACAAATTGACTTAGAGACATCATTTTTGTCCGAACTCGAAATTCAAGACATTGTTGAGGGAATGATAGCAAAAGTCATGGCAGATACAAAAGAAATTGAAATTTCACTGCCACTTCCTCGAATGACTTATGAGCATGCAATGAATTACTATGGGTCAGATAAACCAGATACACGCTTTGATATGTTGTTGCAAGACTTGACAGACCTTGTCAAGACTGTTGACTTCAAAGTGTTTTCTCAGGCACCAGTTGTTAAAGCGATTGTTGTTAAAAATAATGCTGATAAATATTCTCGCAAATCCATTGATAAATTGACTGAGTTGGCGAAACAATTTGGTGCCAAAGGGCTAGCGTGGGTAAAATATAATGACGGTGCTTTGAATGGACCAGTTGCCAAATTCTTGACGACTATTGAAAGTGAATTGACAGACAGTTTACAATTAGAAAATAATGATTTAGTGCTATTTGCAGCAGATACGCTTGACGTTGCAAATAATACTTTGGGTGCGCTTCGTAATCGTATTGCAAAGGAACTTGACATGATTGACAAGTCCAAATTTAATTTTCTTTGGGTTGTTGATTGGCCAATGTTTGAATGGTCTGAGGAAGAAGGGCGTTACATGTCTGCTCACCATCCATTTACATTACCAACCAAAGAGTCAGCTCATGAACTCGAAGGTGATCTAGCAAAAGTACGCGCTGTGGCTTATGATATTGTTCTTAATGGTTATGAGCTTGGTGGTGGTAGTTTACGTATCAATGAAAAAGACATGCAAGAACGCATGTTTAATGCGCTTGGTTTTTCAGACGCAGAGGCAAATGATCAATTTGGTTTCTTGTTAGAAGCTATGGACTTTGGCTTTCCGCCACATGGTGGACTTGCTATTGGTCTTGATCGTTTTGTCATGTTGCTAGCTGGTAAAGACAACATCCGAGAAGTTATAGCTTTTCCTAAAAATAATAAAGCTTCTGACCCAATGACTCAGGCACCAAGTTTAGTTTCTGACAAACAGCTAGAGGAGTTAGCTTTACACATAGAAGAAAATGACTAAGAAAACCACATTCATAAAAAAAGTAAAGTATGGCATTAATAAGACTGCCAAAAAGGTCGGATTGTTATCAACGATTCGTAGTATTTCAAGAGAAAAATATGCAGAGAAGATATCAGCTTCTCTGTTTTATGGGCTCTTATCTAGTATTGCTGTCAATTTTTTCTTCGAACCCGGGCACGTTTACTCGAGTGGAGCAACAGGTTTAGCTCAGGTTTTATCAGCACTTAGCAAGCATCTCATCGGATTTACACTTCCTGTTTCGCTGACATTTTATGCCATTAATGCACCACTTTTAGTGCTAGCATGGTATAAAATTGGTCGTAGATTCACCATTTTTACTTTTATTACAGTAACGATGAGTTCTTTCTTCATTCAAATCATGCCACAAGTCACCTTGACGACAGATCCTCTAATTAATGCTATTTTTGGTGGTCTTGTTATGGGGACTGGCATTGGCTATAGTCTTAAATCTAGAATATCTAGTGGTGGAACAGATATTATTAGTTTGACTTTACGAAAGAAAACAGGACGAGATGTAGGAAGCCTCTCACTCATGGTTAATGGGGCTATTATGATTTTTGCAGGTATTTTATTTGGTTGGCAGTATGCTCTCTACTCTATGGTCACAATATTTGTTTCGAGTAGAGTCACAGATGTCATTTTTACAAAGCAAAAGAAAATGCAAGCGACAATTGTGACGGCTAGACCAGAAAAAGTTACTCGTTTAATTCACAAAAAATTGAATCGTGGCGTTACTGCTATTAATGATGCTGAAGGAACTTATAATCATGAAAGAAAAGCGGTACTTATAGCAATTATTACACGTGAAGAATATAATGATTTTAAACATCTGATGAGAAAAGCTGATCCGAAAGCATTTGTTTCTATTGCTGAAAATGTTCATATTCTTGGAAGATTTGTAGACGATTAATAGATTTTTAAATATTATGCTAAAAGAAAAGGAACCAATATTTCAATGGTTCCTTAAAAGCTGTGAACAATCTGGCTAAGTAGTCTTAGATAGAGTGTTTTCAGTGTCTTTTTATGTTTTTACGGCTAAACCTTAGAAAGGAGATAGTAAGATGGCTTACAATAAGGTTAAAGAATTATTGTTGATTGCACTTGGTGTTGCAATCTATACTTTCGGATTTGTGAATTTTAATATGGCAAATGCATTGGCAGAAGGTGGTGTAGCAGGTATAACGTTGATATTCCATTCGGTTTTCAATATTAATCCAGCCTATTCTTCATTGATTTTAAATATACCGCTTTTTATTTTGGGAGCTCGCATTTTTGGGAGAAAATCCTTAACTTTAACCATTTATGGAACAGTTTTATTATCTGTTTTTATCTGGATTTGGCAACGAGTTCCGATTCAGATTGCTCTAAAAGATGATATGATGTTGATTGCAGTTGTAGCAGGTCTCTTTGCTGGGACTGGTAGCGGACTTGTCTTTCGTTATGGGGCAACAACTGGTGGAGCAGATATTGTAGGTCGAGTAGTTGAGGAAAAGTTAGGCTTCAAATTAGGTCAGTCATTACTTTTTATAGATTCTATCGTGCTAGTGGCTTCGCTTTCTTACATTGATCTCCAACATATGTTATACACATTGGTTGCAAGTTTTGTCAGCAGTCAAGTCCTGACTATTGTTCAAAATGGTGGATACTCTGTTCGTGGTATGATAATTATTACGCAAAAATCTGAAGAAGCTGCTTCTGCAATCCTTAATGAAATTAATCGTGGTGTCACTTATCTTAGAGGTCAAGGTGCTTATTCTGGGAATGACCATAATATTCTATATGTTGTGCTCAATCCTAGAGAAGTTAGGGATGTGAAAACAATCATGGGGAATCTTGATCCCAAAGCCTTTATTTCTATTGTAGATGTTGATGAAGTTATTAGCCCAGATTTTAAAATCAGACGAAAAAATTATAACAAGTTAAGATAAACAAATATGTCATCACCTTTGCAATCCTCAGGGAAGTCAATTAAGGTAATGACATATTTTGTCTATTAGGGAAATAATAAAACTAACAAAAATGCAATCAAATTAAATTGCAAGATTACATGAAGGGAACTCCAACAATCACTACTGTACTTCTAATCATTGGTCGAGCTAATAATTCTCGCCCAGTTCATAGCGTGATTTTTTAAATCGGATGTGTTCCAGTTGTCGTTGCTTCTCTTCGATTTCAGCAATAGTTGTCTCTTCTGCTTTTGTTAGGATAGCTAATCTTTCAGGCAAGGTTTCGACACCTTTTAGTATCAATTGAGTATAGTGGTGCACCTCTTTGACACTTAGTCCGGCAGCTCTCAGATGCTTTACAAAAAATAACCAATCAATTTTATCGTCATCGAATAATCTATGACCACTTGAATTGAAAGCATCGGGGGAGATGATACCATTTTCTTCATACCATCGAATGCTTCGGACAGTAAGTCCTGTTTTTTTAGCGAGTTGACCGATTGTTAGCATAATCTTTCTCCTTGACATGACGTTACGTCACCATGATAGAATGAATCGTGTAATAGTAATTTATTATATTATAGCATGGAGGCTAACTTATGACGACTACAATAAAAAAATGGACAAGCGACAATATTCCTTCGTTGAGAGGAAAAACAGTGATTGTTACAGGTACGGGCGGTATTGGATTTGAAACAATTTTAATGTTAGCATCGGCAGGTGCTAAAGTTATTATGGCAGGTCGAAATGCTACAAAAGGAGCTAAATCAATAAGTGACATTAAGTCAAGGTTTCCTGAAGTTGATATAGAGTTTGAGCAGCTGGATTTAGCTGATCTATCTTCTATTCAGAAATTTAGCGAGAGAATGCTGAAACAATTAGATCAACTGGACATTCTTGTTAACAATGTCGCGGTAATGAATCCACCACATCGTCAGCTGACTAAAGATGGCTTTGAGTTACAGTTTGGAACTAATTACCTGGGACCATTTGCGCTTACAGGACAATTATTGCCACTTTTGAAATCAAGTTCATACGCGCGCGTTGTGACTGTGAGCAGCATTGCTAACCGTCAAGGAAAAATTGATTTTGATAATCTTCAATCAGATAAAAGCTACATTCCAATGGATGCTTATGCACAATCTAAATTGGCGGACTTAATGTTTGCTTTTGAATTACAACGTAAAAGTGATTCAAAGGGTTGGGGCATTAGTAGTTTTGCTGCTCATCCAGGAGTTTCTCGTACAGAACTCATTCCAAATGGTGCTGGAAGGAATAGTCCAGCTGGAATTATACGTCGAGTATTCGGACCGGTATTATTTCAACCAGCTTCTCATGGCGCATGGCCATCACTTTACTGTGCAAGTATGACAGATGCAAAATCAGGTACCTATTACGGGCCTAGATCATTAGGGGAAACTCGCGGCTATCCAACATTTGCAAGAGTTCCAGATGCTGCAAAAGATCTAAATGTTGCAGCAAAATTATGGGAAGTCTCAGAGCAGCTGACTCATGTAACTTTTAAATAAGTAGAGATAAAGTCTAAGATTAAGGGAAGTATGGAATTGAGCCCGAAAGAGTGATTCATGCTTATTTGAAAAATAAGCATGAAGAATTTCTTTAGAAAACAATAGTCAATTTATAACAAAAAAACAAGACTTAATCAAAAGTCTTGTTTTTATTTACATTTCGTCTGGAGCATCGACACCAAGCAAGTTAAGTGACTCTTTTAAAACAGTCGCAGTTGCATAACATAGAGCTAAACGGCTATCACGTTCTGAGCTATCATCCAAAATTCTTGTATGAGCATAGTATTTGTTGAAAGTTTGAGCTAAATTAATTGCAAATTTTGCAATAATGGATGGTTCAAAATTATCTGCTGCACGAACAATAATACGTGGGAAATCTTGAATAAGTTTAATAATTTCCCAACTCTCAGCATCATTTAGGCTGTAAACTTCGTTGACAGAAGGTGTAAACTTCGCTTTGCGTAAAATTGATTGGATACGTGCATGCGCGTATTGAACATAAGGACCAGTCTCACCTTCAAAAGAAACCATTGATTCCAAATTGAAGTCATAGCCATTCATACGATCAGTTTTAAGATCGTAAAATTTGATAGCTCCAACTCCAACGGCGTGAGCAGTTTTCTCTTTATTGGCAAGATCAGGATTTTTTGCATCTATCTGTGCTTGTGCTCTACCGACAGCCTCTGCAATAGTTGGCTCAAGTAAGATAATATTTCCCTTGCGAGTTGATAATTTTTTTCCCTCTTTTGTAACTAAACCAAAGGGAACATGTGTGATATCATCTGACCAAGCGTAGTCCATCTCTTTTAAGACAGCTTTTAACTGGTTGAAATGGGCAGCTTGTTCATTACCCACAACATAAATTGACTTGGCGAAGTCATAAGTGCGTTTACGGTATAGAGCAGCGGCTAGGTCACGTGTAATATAAAGAGTAGCACCATCAGATTTTTTGATAAGGGCGGGGTGTTCAATACCATGTTTTTCAAGGTTAACGATTTGTGCTCCTTGAGATTCTTTTAGGAGTCCCTTAGCCGTCAAAATATCAACCACTTCATCCATCTTGTCGTTATAGAAAGCTTCCCCGTTGTAACTATCAAAGCTAACGTCAAGTTCATCGTAAAGACGGCTAAACTCAACCAAGCTTTCATCACGGAACCATTGCCAGAGGCTTGTTGCTTCTTTGTCACCATGTTCAAGTTTTCTGAACCATTCACGCGCCTCCTCGTCTAGTTCAGGTTGCGTTTCAGCTTCAGCATTGATGCGTACATAAAGTTTTAACAATTCATTAATTGGTTGTGCCTTAATAGCTTCTTCATCGCCCCATTTTTTATAAGCGACAATAAGCATACCAAACTGTTTTCCCCAGTCACCGAGGTGATTAATCTTAACAGCTTTATAACCAATCTTTTCAAAAATATTAGCAAGGCTGTCACCGATAACAGTTGAACGGAGATGGCCAATTGAGAAGGGTTTTGCAATATTGGGGCTAGACATATCAATAGCTACGTTACGTCCTTGTCCAATAGTTTGAGAAGCATAGTTGTCTCCTTCAGAGATGACTTGGTTAAGAACGTGATTTGAAATTTTCGATTTGTCAAGAAAGAAATTAATATAAGGACCAACTGCCTCCACTTTTTCAAAGCTTGTTTTATCTATTTTATCCGCTATATCAGAAGCAATTTTTTGAGGTGCTTGACGTAGTATTTTTGCTAAGCTGAAAGCTGGAAAGGCTAGATCTCCCATATCTGAATTTTTAGGTGTTTCGAGCAGATTAAGAACCACTTCTTGTTCTAAATTTGGAACAATGTCATGGATTTTATTTGCAATAAGGTGTTTTGTATCCATTTGTATCTCCTAGAATTGTAGTCTTACTATTTTATCACATTTCTAGGAAATAAACGAGAGTGACTTTAGAATATACATTCTGCATTGATAATTGATTTTTGGCTAATTTTTGGTTATAAGACTAGAGAAAAATAGTGTTTTAGACAGGTATTAGATGAAAAAAAAACGATTTTTTGGTATAATTTTTAGGATAATTATACAGTAAGAAGGAAGTATTATATGAACAAAATAAATCGACAAGATAGAATTAAACGGTTGATCCAATCAGGACATATTGGTACCCAAGAAGAAATTAAGTCACAATTACAAGAAGAAGGGATTTCTGTTACACAAGCAACCCTATCACGAGACTTACGAGAAATTGGGCTATTGAAGTTACGAGATGTTGATGGAAAACTATATTACAGTCTGTCAGAATCAACAGCGACTATTTTCAGTCCAGTCGTTCGCTCCTATATTCTGAAGATTTCTCGTGCAGAATTTATGCTAATTTTGCATACAAATCTAGGGGAGGCAGATGTATTGGCTAATGTTATCGATAGCTCAGAAATACCAGAGATTTTAGGCACAGTTGCAGGGGCAGACACTCTGCTTGTAGTTTGTAAAGATGGGGAGACAGCACAGATATTTGAGAGAGAGCTGTCAGTTGGCCTATGAATAAGTACAAAGAATCTGTAAATCGTTTGGTTGACATGATATCAAAGCATGATAGTGTCATAGCCTTCCAAAAGATTGAAAAAAAAGTAGAGTTATCGCCTGAATTAGAATATCAAGCACATGATATGAAAGCTTTTCAGCAAGATTTTGTTTTATTTCAAAGAATAGGTAAACATGAGGCAGGTAAGGAAGCGAATCAGCAGGCTGAACAGTTGGAAAAAGAACTGGTAGATTCTCCTCTTGTACAGGACTATCGGAATAAAATGCAAGATGCTAGCGATCTGCTCCAGTATGTGACAAAGACTCTGGAAGAAAAAATAAATAAGGAGTTAACTAATGACAAGTGAAAAAATTTCTCCAGGGATGCAACAATATCTGACTATAAAACAAGATTACCCAAATGCCTTCTTACTTTTTCGTATGGGAGATTTTTATGAACTGTTCTATGACGATGCTACCAAAGCTGCACAGATTTTAGAAATCAGTCTAACTAGTCGCAATAAAAATGCTGAGAAGCCAATTCCAATGGCTGGTGTACCTTATCATTCTGCACAAGCCTATATTGACACATTAGTTGAAATGGGTTACAAAGTAGCAATTGCGGAGCAAATGGAGGATCCTAAAAAGGCAGTTGGGGTAGTGAAACGTGAAGTTGTACAAGTCATCACACCAGGAACTGCTGTAGATACAAGCAAGCCAGACACTGCAAATAATTTTTTAGTCGCGATTGATACAGACGGACAAAACTTTGGTCTTGCTTATATGGATTTGTCAACAGGGGAGTTTTTTGCAACTAATTTATCGGACTTTGCAAGTGTTCGAAATGAGATCATGAATCTCAAGGCGCGTGAGGTAATAGTTGGTTATGATTTATCACAAGATGATGAACTTAGTTTAATTAAGCAACTAAATTTGTTAATCTCGGTGGAAAAAACGAAGTACGAAGACATTCATTTGATTGACAGTAACTTGACAACTATAGAAACTTCGGTTGCTGAAAAATTACTTCAGTATATCCACACGACACAAAAACGCGAATTAAGCCACTTGCAGAGAGTTATTCATTACGAATTTAAAGATTATTTACAAATGTCATACGCTACTAAGACTAGCTTAGACTTAGTTGAAAATGCTAGAACAAATAAGAAGCATGGCAGTCTCTATTGGCTCTTGGATGAGACAAAGACTGCAATGGGAACAAGACTTTTGCGTAAGTGGATTGACAGACCACTTGTCAATTTAGAACAGATTAAAGAACGTCAAAACATCATTCAAGTCTTTTTAGACTCCTTTATTGAGCGCAGTGATCTAACAGAGAGTCTCAAGGGTGTTTATGATATTGAGCGGTTAGCTAGTAGGGTTTCATTTGGGAAGGCAAATCCCAAGGACTTGCTCCAACTTGGGCAGACATTAGGACAAGTACCCTATATAAAAGCAATTTTGGAATCTTTTGGTAGTCCTTTTCTTTACAATAGTGTCAATTCAATTGACACTATTCCTGATTTAGAAAATCTGATACGCTCTGCGATTGACTCTGAAGCTTCAGCAACAATTACAGAAGGAAATATTATCCGAACTGGTTTTGATGAAACACTTGACAAATATCGTAAAGTTATGCGTGAAGGAAGTAGTTGGATTGCAGAGATTGAAACTAAAGAGCGTGCAGCTAGTGGAATTACTAACCTAAAAATTGATTATAATAAAAAAGACGGTTACTATTTTCACGTCACAAATTCGAATTTATCAGCAGTTCCAGAACATTTCTTTCGAAAAGCAACATTGAAAAATTCAGAGCGATTTGGTACAGCTGAACTGGCAAAGATTGAAGGGGAGAGGCTCGAGGCACGAGAGTACTCATCAAATCTTGAATATGATATTTTTATGCGCATTCGTGAACAAGTTGAGCGTTATATTACACGACTACAGGAGCTGGCAAAAGCAATTGCAACTGTTGATGTTTTACAAGGTCTAACCGTTGTTGCTGAAAATAATCACTATGTTTGCCCCACTTTTAATGATACTCACAAGATTAGTATTATAAATGGACGCCATGCAGTTGTTGAAAAGGTGATGGGAGTACAAGAGTATATCCCAAATAATATCACTTTTGATACTGACACTAATATCCAACTAATCACCGGTCCAAATATGAGTGGTAAATCAACCTATATGCGCCAACTTGCCTTAACAGTTATAATGTCACAATTGGGATCTTTTGTTGCGGCAGACAAAGTTGACTTACCAATATTTGATGCTATATTTACACGGATAGGTGCTGAAGATGATTTAATATCAGGACAGTCTACGTTTATGGTTGAAATGATGGAAGCTAATCAAGCTATAAAACGTGCTAGTAAGAATTCCTTAATTCTCTTTGATGAACTTGGTCGAGGAACAGCGACTTATGATGGGATGGCGTTAGCACAGTCTATTATTGAATATATTCACAATCATGTAGGTGCTAAGACCATGTTTGCTACCCATTATCATGAATTGACAAGTCTGTCCATGGAGTTATCAGAACTTGTTAATGTCCACGTAGCAACTTTAGAAAAAAATGGTGAGGTAACTTTCCTACACAAGATTGCTAATGGTGCAGCAGACAAGTCTTATGGAATTCATGTGGCAAAAATTGCGGGGTTACCAGACTCTTTATTGAAACGTGCAACGGTCATATTGAAAAATCTTGAATCACATTCAGCAGAACTTCACTTAAAAGATTCAGCAGAGGATAGTTTTGAACCAAAGAGCGTTATCGTAGAGTCATCAACAGGTCAAATGAGTTTGTTTTCAGATGACACAGTGAGTCAAGACATTATCACTGTTTTAAAGTCAGTAGACCCGATGAATTTAACACCGATGCAGGCAATGAGTATTATTTTTGAATTGAAGCAAAAATTATAAGTAAGGGCAATCTCAAACGAGATTGCCTTCTTGTATTATGTTATAATGAGAGATACGAGAAATGAGGAAAAATATGTCAAAAATTATCGAATTCTTAGTAGGGTATCTTTACAGTTGATTGACACTCTTTAGGTACTGATATAATAATGTTTTCAGTAGTTATATATTGATATAGTTGAATAAAATATCTTTAAAAGTCCACAAAAAGGTGAACAAAAAAAGACCTTTACAGGTCGTTTACACTACGAGTTCAGCAGGCAAGAAACTAGCACCCACAATGGTGCTTTTTAAGTTCCTCGATAAGAATATTATAACATAAATTCAGTACAACTTTTTTACTTATTTTAATTTGCTTTGCGTTTTACGAAATACCGTTTAACAACACCAATCACTGCAGGAAGTAAAGATACAGCAACAATTGCTAGCATAACCAACTCAAAGTTTTTCTTAATGAAAGGCACTTGCCCAAATAGGTATCCTGCACCTAAAGCCACGATAACCCAAGCAAAACCACCTAAGAAATTATAAAAAACGAATTTTTTATGTGGCATACGACTTGTCCCTGCTGTAAAAGGAACAACTGTACGAATGATTGGCATAAAGCGCCCGAGGAAGATAGCCCACGATCCCCATTTGGCAAAGAATTGCTCGGCTTCTTCAATGTATTCTGGCTTTAGAAATTTAGATAGCGTTTTATGTTTGGGAATGACATCTCCAAATTTGCGACCAATTTCATAATTCAGAAGGTTGGCCATAAAAGCTAAACTCCCCATAATCAAAATAAGAAGTGGCATTGATAATTTATCTGGATACATGGCGGCCATTGATCCTACAAAGAAGAGAATGGAATCTCCTGGTAAAAATGGAAAAATGACCAGACCTGTTTCAATAAAGATGATGGCACCTAAAAGGACATAGACCCAAACATGAGCACCAGGGACATTCAAAAATCCAGAAATCCAGTCATTAAAAAAGCCAAACATCGAAAGCGTTGTAAACATAGTTATATATTTTCCTTTTGTTTTACTGTTACTGCATTTTTTCATTTTACACTAAAAACTTGCCTTTATCAAACTCTCATTGTTTTATTTTTTTAGACAGATTTATTATTTTTAGGGCATCTCTATAAACTACGAATAACATAAGAAAATTCCTTTCAGAATGAGATAATAGGATTATAAACTAGCAGAGGGGAGTTTCTGAATTAAATTTATTTGGAGAAAATAAAGTATTTAAAAAATCGTCAATATATGATTCAATGACAAGTTTTAAATTTCAAGTTTTTTCAAGTTTATTCTGGCCGTGTATTAGAAAAACCCTAATCTGGTTGGTAACTAGATTCCAAAAAACGCCCCTTTTTATCCATTAGTTTTAGGGGTTAAACACTAATAAACGTTGATATAATAGGTTTTTACTCTCGGAAAAAAATATTTCAGATTTTTTGATATGGGGAAACGCCTCTTTTGTCCGTTCTTCCATTGATTCCACCTAAAATGTAAAGAAGTGGGGGAGTGTGACACTGATAAGATTATGATTTTTTTAGAATGAGAATAATTATTTTTAAATATTTTATGATTCGCTCTGTCGGTAAAATTCCAAGTCGACTTATCCATGCTCTCCCTCTAATTGTTTCAGTGCTTGCCTATGTATTCTAAATACAGTATTTCTTGAATAGTTTACTGCCGTTGCAACTTCCTCCCACTTGCTACCGTTCAAGTATCGCTCGATAAGTACCGCCTTTTGTCTCTCATCATCTAGTTCACTGATTAGGGTTAGTGTTGCTTGTTTACGTTCCTCTAGCTCCTTAATCTCTTCATAGAGATAACTATCATCTTGATAATAAGCGGATTCCCTGCGGTCTCTCTCAATGGTTTCATAAAGTGCAGCGATCAATAGATTGATTACATGCAATTCCTTGAGTTGTTGTTTTATGTTCATGCTATACCTCGGTTGTGATATAATATAGTTACCAATTATTTATATCCAAGGAGCTGGCTAGAAAGCTGGTTTTTTGCTTGTTCAGATTCTGGATAACCTATGATAATATGATATACTATTACTAGGGAGTTAACACGCTCCCAAAAATAAAATATAGAAGTGATATAATATATTTTTTGTTTAATCTTTGAGGTGTTGGTGGTAGCTGGCTGTTACTTACTCTATGAATTTCATAGAGTTTTTTATTGTCTAAAATCGTAAGTTTTCCGGAGTTCGCTCGGAGTTCGATTGTGTGATTATATTTTGCAACGTTGCAATATTTATAAAATTTCCAAGCTTCAACCAAGTAGTTATTTGAGATGTGTTCTTTTGTTCAACGTACCCGTGTTGGAGTTTTTTCACTGTTCGTTCACTGTTAAAAAAGTCGCGCGAGAAAAAATGTACAGTGACTGCGTGAACTGCGCTCACAGCCCCGAGGGGGTGGGTATGCCCCCTCTGTTGCGTTCTGGTGAGAAAGTTCTTGGCTAGAATAGTTAAGAGTGAGTGCCTGATATTGTTTTTATATTTTTTAAAAAAATATTTATTTATTTTTGAGCAAGTCGCTTGCAAGACTTTTCCAAGCTTTATCTACTCGCTGTGTTTGATCGGACTTAACATTTTGTTTGAGTTCGTATTCTGCTTCAACGTCTGCGATAGCTTTTGCCTTAGCTTCAGCAACTTCTTTATCACGCTTAGTTATGTTCCCCTCATGGATAGCTTTAGCAGTCTTAGCCATAAGGTCTGCTGTCTGTTCACGTTTCGATACTGCTTTGTCGATGACAGCTTTCCAAGCTTCTTTAGATTCGTTTATTCTCTCTTGTCGTTCACGTTCTGCCCCTTTGACAATATTATCATACCAGGAATATGGATTGTGGTTTTGTTCTGTCATTAGTTCCCCCCTTCTATCATTGTTGGATTAAACATTGCCACTGTTTTAATTTGATGAAACAAACCAGACACCATGTCCTTATGATACTCTCCATTAAGTGGTACGCGATAAGATTCCCCTTTCTTTTGCAAATCTCGCTTAATTGTTTCTAACATTATGTCCGCCACATTGCGCCTTAATTTGCTTTGCGTTCATTGTTTTTGCCTCCTATTCCATTATTTAATACTTTCCAACCATACTTTTTATGTCCGGTTAATAACAAGTATATATACATTTTATGTCTGTGTCAAGCTAAAAAAATGGAAAATCGGTACTTTTATGTCTTGTTTTTGAATAACTATGATATAATACAACTTGAAAGGTATTTAATATGAATAGAATAAAAGATTTAAGAAAAGAAAAAGGAATATCACAATTCGAATTATCAAAAATTTTTAAAGTTACAGAAAAAACTATTTCTCGTTGGGAAAATGAGGAAGTTCAAATCAAACCAGAGAAGGCTCAAAGACTAGCTGATTATTTTGATGTTTCAATTAGCTATTTATTGGGATACAGCGAAATTAATTCCAATATTTTAACCGGCGTAGGTCAAGCCTATTTTGGAAAAGACTTAGATATTTTAGAAAGAGATAGACAAGAGTTTACTAAAGAATTATTAAAAGATATTGACGTTTATCAAAGTTTGTACAGTGAGCTAGGTGAATATAATTTAAAGGGAAGTATTATTAAAATGGTAAACTTTTTTGATAGTAAATCTATATATCATGATGAGATTCTTGATATATATAGATATGCTTATGGCAAATTTGAATTACTTCTATTCAGGTCTCTGGCAGAACTTCAAACTATTCAAGAAGGCTCACTTTTAAATGAAATTTCTAATAACCATTCAGAAAATGAATGAATAAATAAATTATTCATCAATAAATAACAATTCAGGAATATCCCTAGCGCGCGAAGTTAGGTTTAAAAAGTTCCTACATTTTTAAGCTATATAATAACCCACTAACCTTTTGAGTTTCAAACCTCATTAAAAATTGGAAACCAATCTAACGCCCTTTAACTTGCCTGTTGATGTTGAAAGCTAGATTACTAAATCAAGGATTGAGCATCTATTTTCCAGATCAGCCAGATAGAACTATCAGTATAAACAGAGCCATTGAATTAGTGTTTACAAATGACAAAGACCCTCTTAGAATTAACTTAGAATCCATAGTAGATTTACGCAATACTAGCACTCACTTTATCACAGAAGATTATGAAAAAATATATGCCCTCTTTTTCAAGCATGCGTAAAAAATTATTGTGACAAGTTATTAGAACTTCATCAAATTGATGTGACCAGCAAAATTTCCCAAGACTTTTTGACACTGAGAACAATATTCAATGAATTTGATAAAAACGAAGTTTTGGCAAAGTATCCCCCAGAAATTGCAGAAAAAATGATTTTCCATAACAATAACATTCAAGCATTATCTGCAGGAAATAGTAGTAACTTTGCATTTACAATCAATCATAATATTTATATAACGAAAAAGTCAGATCAGGCAGATTTTAAAGTCTCCATTGATAGAAATGCTGAGTCACAAGGGACTATTATTAAAGAGGTTAGAAATCCGAATAATACTCATATATTTTCTCATGGGAAGTTAACATCACATATAAAGGATCAGCTTATTAAAAAGAATATTCCATTTCAATATATTTTAAAGTCTGGAGAGGAAAAAACATCCTTTACAACTAACACACTCAATCTTTTTATACAATTTTTCGATATGAAGAATAATGAAAAATATACCTTCGCGCATGTTATTGGTGAAACTGTACAATATACCTATTCTATGAGTGCAGCCAATTTTATTATTGGTGAAATAAAAAAAGACCCTCAAAATATATATGAGAGTTTAAAAAAAGGTTTAGAAGCAAAGAGAAAAAGATAACCCCAGGGGCAAAGGAATTCTCGTCATAAAGACTTACTCCCATCCGGGAACCCAGCACTAATCCTTCACAAGTCATCTTATTACCTATATTATACGTAATTACGTGTAGAAAGTAAAGAAATTTGTGATTTTTCTGTATTCTCCTTTTTTTAGGACGGAAGAAACGGAAGAAAATTTCTTCTTCCACTCAACGTTACAAAAGCACTTCTAAACACTTTTAACCTTAACCATATAATTTACACCCCACCTAAAACAAACTAAAATTAGAGGTACTCTCGTAGCTCCTCGCATGATATAAACCAACTAAAACCCTTTAACTTGCCTGTTGGTGTTAGAAAGGTTTTATCATGAAAATAAACGAGATTAAAAAGAAAAACGGTACTACTGTGTACCGTGCTAATATCTATTTAGGTGTTGACTGTGTAACTGGTAAGAAAGTAAAAACAAGTATAACTGCAAGGACGAGGAAAGAAGTTAAGCAGAAGGCGAAGCACGCGCAGTACAAGTTTAAAACTAACGGATCTACGGTCCACCAAAAAAGTAAAATAAAAAGTTTTGGAGAGTTGGCTAGCCTATGGCTTGAAAGCTATAAACTGACTGTTAAACCTCAAACTTATGAAGGTACTTTAAGTAAGCTACGTTGTCATATACTTCCAGTCTTTGGCGATATGAAGGTCGATAAAATAAGAGCTAGTGACATTCAGGTCTTTATAAATGACTTATCTAGCTACTTTGATAACTTCGTGACGGTTCGTTCTATAATCAGAAAGATTTTTCAGCACGGAATGTTACTGCAAGTTGTTATGGCTAACCCCGCCAGAGATATAGTGATGCCCAGAAAACAAAAGAAAGATAACAATAAAATTAAGTTTATAGAATCAGACGACTTAAAGGCTTTTCTTGATAATATAGAGAAGAAACAGAACAGACGATACGGACTATATTTTGAGTATGTTCTCTATAATTTGCTTATATCTACTGGTATGCGAATAGGAGAGACTTGTGCTTTAGAATGGCTTGATATTAACTTAGATAGTGGTACAATTACGATTAATAAGACTTTTAACAAGGGTTTGAAAATGGTTAGTACCGCTAAAACAAAATCAGGAAATCGTATGATAAGCCTAGATCAAAAAACAGTTAATATGTTGCGACTTTATCAGAATAGACAAAGACAAATTTTTCTAGAAGTTGGTGCGCGTGTTCCTGTCGTGGTATTTGCTACTCCAACAAGAGAGTATTTTGATACAGCTATAAGACAATGTGCTTTAGATACACGTTGCAAAGAGGCTGGCATCCCTCGCTTTACTTTCCATGCATTCCGCCATACTCATGCGAGTTTACTTTTAAACGCAGGTATCAGCTATAAAGAGCTACAATATAGGTTAGGTCATGCCAATATTTCAATGACCTTGGATATATATAGCCACCTATCTAAAGACAAAGAAAAAGAGGCTGTTTTATATTATGAAAAAGCTTTAGAAAGTCTGTAGGTCCACAAAAAGGAGAACAAATTTATTTTTGATAGGTGTAAACCCTTTATAAAGCCTATCATATCAGTGTTTAGAAAGGGTAAAACAAAAAATATGTCAAAAATTATCGAATTACCAGAAATTCTCGCTAATCAGATTGCTGCAGGGGAAGTGGTTGAACGGCCAGCTAGTGTGGTAAAAGAATTGGTTGAAAATTCCATTGACGCAGGAAGTACACAAATATCAATTGAAATTGAAGAATCTGGTTTGAAAAAAATTCAAATTACAGATAATGGAGAGGGTATTGCCCAAGAAGATGTTGCACTAAGTTTACGCCGTCACGCAACCAGTAAAATAAAAAGTCAGGCAGACCTGTTTCGTATTCGAACTCTAGGCTTTCGTGGAGAGGCTATGCCTTCCATTGCTGCTATCAGTGTGTTTACCATAAAGACAGCTACTGCAGGAGAAAACCACGGAACTTTTCTAATTGCAAATGGTGGTAAGATTGATAAACAAGAAGCGGTATCAACTCCAGTTGGAACTAAAATTACAGTTGAGAGCCTCTTTTTTAACACACCAGCACGTCTTAAGTATATGAAGAGTCTGCAGTCTGAATTGGCCCATATTGTAGATGTGATTAATCGACTTAGTTTAGCACATCCAGAAATTGCTTTCACGCTTACTAGTGATGGTCGGGAATTAACGAAAACATCAGGAACGGGCACCCTACGTCAAGCTATCGCGGGTATTTATGGACTGAATACAGCCAAGAAAATGGTCGAAATTTCTAATTCTGACTTAGACTTTGAGGTGTCTGGATACATCAGTCTGCCAGAGTTGACTCGAGCTAATCGTAATTACATCACAATTTTAATCAACGGACGTTATATTAAAAACTTTTTACTCAATCGAGCGATACTAGATGGGTATGGCTCAAAACTTATGGTAGGACGTTTTCCAATTGCAATTATTGACATACAAATTGATCCTTATTTGGCTGATGTCAATGTGCATCCAACTAAGCAAGAAGTTCGAATTTCTAAAGAAAAAGAACTCATGCATCTTATTAGTTCCGCTATTTCTCAGAGTTTACGGGAGCAAGATTTGATTCCAGATGCTCTTGAAAATTTGGCAAAATCAAGTACACGAGGAATTTCAAAGCCAGAACAAACAAGCTTTTCTCTCAAACAAACAAACCTGTATTATGATAAAGAGTTAAATGATTTTTTTCTTAAACCAGATACTGTCGAAGAGAAGCCAGTAGGATTAGCAAACCAAGTTGACAGTGATGTCAATTTTGTTGAAGAGAAGAGCTCAAAAGGCTCCTCTGTGAAATATGCGAATAGAGAAAATCAAGCAAATGATGATGTAGAACATCCAAAAGTTGACTTTACTAATAAAACGAAAGTTTCAAAGCTGATTGACAATCTTGTAAATGAAGAGCAATCTGCTTTTCCAGAATTAGACTATTTTGGACAGATGCATGGCACCTATCTTTTTGCACAAGGAAATGGTGGACTTTACATCATTGATCAACATGCTGCACAAGAACGTGTCAAATATGAATATTACCGGGATAAAATAGGAGATGTTGACAGTAGTTTACAACAACTGCTTCTGCCTTATCTTTTTGAATTTTCAACAGCTGATTTTATTAATCTACAAGAAAAAATGTCCTTCCTAAATCAAGTTGGTATCAATTTAGAGTCTTATGGTGAGAATACTTTCATTCTTCGTGAACATCCTATATGGATGAAGGAAGAAGAAATTGAATCTGGTATATTTGAAATGTGTGATATGTTGCTCTTAACGAATGAAGTATCCATTAAGAAATATCGAGCAGAACTGGCTATTATGATGTCATGCAAGCGAAGTATCAAAGCAAATCATACTTTGGATGACTATTCTGCTAGAAATCTTTTAGTGCAGCTAGCACAATGTAAAAATCCTTATAATTGTCCACATGGCCGTCCAGTACTGATTCATTTCAGTAAAGCAGATATGGAGAAAATGTTTCGCCGAATTCAAGAAAATCATACAAGTTTGAGAGATTTAGGAAAATATTGATTCAATCAATATCTAGAAGATTATAGCTAAGGACTCCAAGCATTTATTTGAATATAAAAATAGAATTTTTCGATAACTTGGAGAATAGTTGTTTTCCCACAATTTGAGAGCAAAAAAGGAAAAAAATGTACGATTATATCAAAGGAAAATTAACAAAAATCACTGCTAAATATATTGTTGTGGAAGCTGGAGGATTAGGCTACATTGTTAATGTCGCTAATCCTTATAGTTTCTCTGATTCCGTTAACCAGGATATTCAAATTTACTTGCATCAAGTCATTCGTGAAGATGCCCACCTACTCTATGGATTTCACTCTGAAGACGAAAAATCGGTCTTTCTAAATTTGATTTCTGTATCGGGGATAGGCCCAACAACTGCTCTTGCAATCGTAGCGGTTGATGATAATGAAGGTTTGGTCAATGCTATTGATAACAGTGATATTAAGTATCTCACGAAATTTCCAAAGATTGGGAAAAAGACCGCTCAGCAGATGGTACTTGATCTTTCTGGAAAATTCGTAGAAATTCCTGTAGGAAATGGGAAAGTTCCTAAAGCAATTCCAACAAATAATGTTGCCTTTGATGAAGCAATGGAAGCCTTGCTTGCTTTGGGGTATAAGGCAAATGAGCTCAAGAAAATCCGAACGTTCTTTGAAGGGACGAACGAGACTGCTGAAAGTTACATTAAGTCCAGTCTGAAAATGCTGATGAAGTAGCTAAGCAAGGTGGATAAAACAATATTTCACCTTCTCTTAAGGGAAAATAGGGAGATTTATTATGAATAGATGTGGATGGGTCAAAATGACGAATCCTCTTTACGTTGCTTATCATGACGAAGAGTGGGGAATCCCTCTTCACAAGGAGAGAGAGCTCTTCGAGTTGCTTTGCTTGGAGACTTATCAAGCAGGTCTTTCATGGGAAATGATATTGAATAAGCGTAAAGCTTTTAAAGAGGTTTTTCATAACTATGACATTGTAAAAGTTGCTGCTATGTCTGATGATGAACTGGAAGAGATTCTCCAAAATCCTGCAGTTGTTCGAAATCGCTTGAAAATTTATGCTACACGTAACAATGCGCAAGCCTTTATAAGCATTCAGGAAAACGAGGGATCTTTTGACCGCTATATTTGGTCATTTGTTGAGGATGTTCCCATTACTAATCAAGTATTGAACTATAATGAGGTACCATCTAAAACGCCACTTTCTGAAAAAATTTCCAAAGACCTCAAGAAAAAAGGCTTCAAATTTGTTGGTCCAGTTGCTGTATACTCATTCTTGCAGGCAGCTGGCTTGGTTAATGATCATGAATGTGACTGTGATTTTAATCCTAAAAAGTCTTCAAAGAGTATCAGCTGAAAATTGCTAGAAAAACACATGACAAATTTGCATTGACGAAAGAAAATGAATTTTATTGAGTTAATTGTGATTTATTACTAAATTTTTGTTAAAATATAAACAAATTTTCGAATAGTTAAGTGGGTAGAAAAATGAAAGCTGAAATTATTGCTGTAGGAACTGAAATTTTAACAGGCCAAATCGTTAACACTAATGCTCAATTTTTATCGGAGCAATTTGCCGAGATAGGGATTGATGTTTTTTTCCAGACAGCAGTTGGGGATAATGAAAATCGTCTGTTGTCAGTCATCGATATTGCTAGTAAACGTAGTGACATAGTCGTCTTATGTGGAGGTCTGGGGCCAACTGAGGATGACTTGACTAAACAAATTCTAGCCAAGTATTTAGGACGTGATCTTGTTTTTGATCAACAAGCCAAAGAGCATTTGGATGATTTTTTTGCAACGCGTCCTCAATATGCAAGAACACCAAATAATGAACGTCAAGCTCAAATGGTGGAAGGGTCAACTCCTCTAGAAAATATTACAGGACTTGCAGTAGGGGGTTACTTAAAAGATAATGGAGTAACCTATGTTGTTCTTCCTGGACCACCAAGTGAGCTTAAGCCTATGGTTTTTAAAAAGCTACTGCCTTTGTTGAGTCAGGATGAAGATACCCTTTATTCTCGTGTCTTGCGATTCTTTGGTATTGGTGAGAGTCAACTGGTGACGATTCTATCAGAACTAATTGAAAATCAAACTGATCCGACCATAGCTCCCTATGCTAAAACAGGAGAAGTAACGTTGCGATTATCAACAAAAGCAGTTAGCCAAGAAGCAGCTGATGTCAAACTAAATGTTTTAGAAAATGAAATCCTTGCTATTAAAACTCTTGAAGGAGTAAGTTTGAGCGACTTGCATTATGGCTATGGCGATGATAATAGTTTGGCGCATGTTGTTTTTGAACTTCTTAAAGAGCATAATAAATCAGTGACAGCAGCTGAGAGTTTGACCGCCGGTCTTTTTCAATCAAGTCTTGCAGACTTTTCAGGCTCTTCTCAGATTTTTAAGGGTGGTTTTGTTACTTACAGTATCGAAGAAAAGGCAAAGATGTTAAAAATACCCCTAGAAGATTTGCAGAGAGAGGGGGTTGTCAGTGATTTTACAGCTCAACAGATGGCTAAACAATCACGATTACTTTTAGGAACAGATTTTGGAATTGGTTTAACTGGAGTAGCTGGACCAGATGAACATGATGGTCATCCAGTAGGGACTGTTTTCATTGGAATTTCTACTCGTGATAGTCTTCGCTCAATTCGTGTTGTTATTGGTGGGCGTAGCCGCTCAGATGTGCGTTATATCGCAACTTTATACGCTTTTGACTTGGTGCGTCAAGCTTTATTAAAAGGTTAAAATTTGCTATAGTGGATAGGATATATATTTAGAAAAGGAAGTGAAAGAATTTGGCTAGAAGAGTAAAAAAAACAGAAGAAATTACAAAAAAATTTGGTGATGACAGACGTAAAGCGCTTGATGATGCTTTGAGGACAATTGAAAAGGACTTTGGGAAAGGCGCTATTATGCGCTTAGGAGAACGCTCAGAGCAAAAAGTTCAAGTGATGAGTTCAGGGAGTCTTGCACTTGATATTGCCTTAGGGGCGGGTGGTTATCCCAAAGGACGTATTATTGAAATTTATGGGCCAGAGTCTTCAGGTAAGACGACAGTGGCTCTCCATGCAGTAGCGCAAGCCCAAAAAGAAGGTGGAATCGCTGCCTTTATTGATGCTGAGAACGCTCTCGATCCAGCTTATGCGCAAGCGCTTGGTGTTAACATAGATGAATTGCTCTTATCACAACCAGATTCAGGGGAACAAGGCCTAGAGATAGCTGGAAAATTGATTGATTCAGGGGCGATAGATATTGTAGTTATTGACTCAGTTGCGGCTCTAGTACCACGCGCTGAGATTGATGGTGATATCGGGGATAGTCATGTTGGCTTACAGGCTCGTATGATGAGCCAAGCGATGCGTAAATTATCGGCCTCTATCAATAAAACAAAAACAATTGCTATCTTTATTAACCAATTGCGTGAAAAAGTTGGGATTATGTTTGGTAATCCTGAAACAACACCGGGTGGACGTGCTTTGAAATTCTATGCTTCAGTTCGTTTAGACGTTCGTGGAAATACGCAAATAAAAGGTACTGGTGACCAAAAAGATAACAGTGTTGGGAAAGAGACCAAGATTAAGGTTGTAAAAAATAAAGTAGCCCCACCATTCAAGTTAGCCTTGGTAGAAATTATGTATGGTGAAGGTATTTCACGTACGGGAGAGCTTGTACAGATAGCCAGTGATTTAGGTATTATCAAAAAGGCCGGTGCGTGGTTCTCTTATAATGATGAAAAGATTGGACAAGGTTCTGAAAATGCTAAGAAATATCTTGCCGACCATCCAGAAATTTT
>CAZPYI010000007.1:0-28040 GCA_964590305.1 uncultured Streptococcus sp. | reverse complement strand
AATGGGGCTTGGTATTGTTCGTGTTCTACAACGCTGCCCTCTTCCGTGCGAAAAATTCCCTTTTTGAAATTTTGAAAGCTGAAAGTTCTAATGAAAGGAGGTATCAAGTTGGGAAGAAAGTTGAAGGTAGTAGATAACAATAAAAAGCACTTTACGAAAGAAGAGTTAGAGGCTCGCAAAGCTATAGAGGACAAGGCTTCCGATGGTCTTGAGAAACTCCAAATTACAGAGCCTAGGCATTTTAATCCAATAGCTAAAGCGGAGTATAGAAGAATAATAAATGACCTCCAAAACCTACCCCTAAGAAATCTGGATAGGGCGATGTTGGAAAGTTATTGCACATGGTATGCCATCTATAAAGAAACTATTAAGAAGTTGGATGAAGTTGGTTATTTTGTTGAAGACCCTGATAAAGGGTTGATAGCTAGTCCATTAATATTAACGCTTGAAAAAGCAACTAATAACATCAGGACTAGCGCTTCACAATTAGGTTTAACAGTTGATAGTCGAATGAAGATGTTTGTACCCAAAGAAGAGAAAAAAGAAGAAACATTATTTGATAAGTTTGGTGGTCAATAAAAAAAGAAACGGAGGTAAGATTGGACTCAACAACAAAATATGCACGATCAATAGTAGATGGAAAAATTCTTGCCTCCAAGTCGATCATTGACGCTTGTAATAGGCATTTAAAAGATATGGAATCTCAAACAGAATACGTTTGGGATTTTTCTTATGCTGAAAAAGCGATTAGTTTTATGGAAATGTTGCCTGACCCAAAAACAGGTAAGACTTTTCCTTTGGCAAGTTTCCAAAAATTTATTGTTGGTAGCATCTACGGTTGGAGACGTGCAGATAATAAAGAATTACGAAGATTTAAAAAAGCAGTGGTATCTGTGGCACGAAAGAACGGTAAGTCTCTTCTTATCTCAGGTATCATTTTATACGAATTCCTGTTCGGCCAGAATCCTGCAATGAGTAGACAGTTGTTTACTGGTGCAAACGACAAAGCGCAAGCAAGTATCATTTTCAATATGTGTGCCAAACAACTCGAAGCATTAAGAGGTAGATACCCTGAAATCAAGAAAGCCACTAAAAAGGTCAGAGATGAATTAAGGAACTTAAACGACTATTCCTATGTCAGACCGCTATCAAGAGAAACAGGTGGACTTGATGGATATGAAATGTACTGCTGTGTAGTCGATGAATATGCAGCTGCTAAAACGGATGAACTAATGGAACTTATTGAATCGTCACAAGCACAATTAGAAAGTCCGTTAACGTTTATTATCTCAACCGCTGGATTTAACTTAAACGGTCCATTTCACATGACAGAATGGAATTATGCTAAGAAGATAGCCAAAGGTGTAGTTATCAATGATAACTACTTTTCTTACATTGCTGAACAAGAATCTGTTGAAGAAGTCGAAGACGAAACAAACTGGATTAAGTCCAATCCAATTTTGGAGGTTGAAGGACTTAGAAATCAGGTGCTTGGCTACCTACGAGATAGACTTTCAGAAGCTAAAGAAAAAGGAAACATGAATGGTGTCCTCGTCAAAAATTTCAACATGTGGCGCCAATCAAGCGAAGCTTCTTATATGGATAAACAGACATGGGAAGATGCCTTAATCGACAAGCCAGACACGACTGGCAGACGTGTTTGGGTAGGTGTTGATGTCGGTCATTCAAGCGATTTATTCTCAATTAGTACAATGGCAATGATGGATGATTACTGGTACGCTGATAGCTTTTCTTTTATCGCTACTAAATACGGCTTGATCGCAAAAGAAAAACGCGATGGGGTTTCTTACACCAATTTGGAACGCATGGGCGAATGTGAAATCACCACACTCGAATCTGGTGTAATTGATAATGAGCGTGTTATGGAAAAACTAGAAGAAATGGTTATCGAAAACGATTGGGAAGTGCAAGGTATTTACTTTGATCCTTATCAATATGGTGCTTTGCTAACCATGATTGAGAAACGACACCCAGAATGGACACAAGTCCAAATCCCACAAACAACAATGGTTTTGAATATGCCGACGAAGCAGTTTAGAGATGACGTCAAAACTGGGAAAATTAAACATTCGGGCAATAAGTTACTTACAATGGCTGTTAATAATGCTTATACACGAGTTGACAACAACGGTATGCGTATTGATAAGAATAAAAACAGCAATAAAATTGACCCGCTCGATGCTTTACTAGATGCTTATGCGGCTTGTTATCTCGAAGCATTTGACGGAGCGGGTTATTGGACTGACGAAAAAATCTTTGAAAGTGGAGGTCTGTTTTGAATTTTTTTAAAAATAACATTCACACATTACTACTACTAACGGGCTTTGGCTTGATTGATTATTCATTTTTTAGATTGAATTTAACAGCTGGCTTTATGTGTTTGGGTTTGATGTGTACATTTTTAGGTTTATACATTGATAAAACCATGCGCTAGAAAGGAGGTGAGAAAATGAGCTTTTTTCAGTCGTTAGGAGATTCAAAACTTTCCTATGACGATTACGTTTCCTCGGTATTGTCTGGTAATGATAGCGCGCAGTATGTCGGAGTTTCTGCATTAAAAAATAGCGACGTACTGACAGCGACATCAATCATAGCTGGTGATATTGCCAGATTTCCGTTAATCAAGAAAAACATTAATGGCGACATCATTCAAGACGAGGATGTCAATTATTTGCTAAATGTGAAATCGACTGGCAACGCTTCGGCTCGAACGTGGAAATTTGCAATGGCAGTCAATACGATTTTGACAGGTAACTCCTATAGTCGTATTTTGAGAGACCCACGAACTGGCAAGGCGTTGCAATTTCAGTTTTATAAACCATCTGAAACTCGTGTGGAAGAATTGGATAGTCATGAACTTATCTATACTTTCATCGATAGCTTGACAGGCAAAGAGGTCACTTGTGGAGCTGATGACGTCATTCATTGGAAATTCTTTAGCCATGACACAATTTTAGGGCGTTCCCCGCTGCTGTCTTTAGGTGATGAAATTAGTTTGCAAAACAGCGGAACAAGTACGCTTTTAAAATTCTTTAAAGACGGTTTTTCAAGCGGTATTTTAAAAATGGAAGGCGCTATGTTGAGCGGCGAAGCTCGCAAAAAGGCTCGTGAAGAATTCGAGAAAATGCGAGAAGGAGCGAAAGGTGGCAGTCCACTAGTATTCGATAAGACAATGTCCTACGAGCCACTCGAAATTGATACCAATGTCTTGCAATTGATTACAAGTAACAATTTTTCAACAGCTCAAATCGCTAAAGCCTTGCGTATACCTAGTTATAAATTGGGCGTAAACAGCCCTAATCAGTCCGTAGCGCAACTTACAGAAGATTATGTTACAAATGACTTACCGTTCTATTTTGACGCTATAACGAGCGAATTAGGGCTTAAAATCTTTAGTCCAAGAGATAGACGGAAATGCCGACTTGAATTTGATACACGCAGTGTAACAGGACGAAATGTTGATGAGATTGTTAAACTTGTCAATAATACGCTATTAACACCAAACCAAGGGCTTATCGAACTTGGCAAACAGCCATCTGATAATCCAGATATGGATAGGTATCAAACGAGCCTTAATTATGTGTTTTTGGATAAGAAAGAAGAATATCAGTCATTGAAAGGGGGTGAGACGAATGCCGAAACGAATTCAGATGAGGGGTCCACTAATTCCGAATAATAGTCAAGAAGCTTATGATTATTATGGAATGGAAGCGGTGAGTGCTAAATCAATTGCGGAAGCTTTGCCAGAAGACGGTTCAGACGTTGTAATAGAAGTCAATTCAAACGGTGGTTTGGTGACAGTAGGCAGTGATATCTATACAGCGTTGAAAAATTATTCTGGGCATGTAACTGCTGAAGTGACTGGAATGGCTGCAAGTGCTTGTAGCGTTGCGATTATGGGTGCTGACAAGGTTGTCATCAGTCCAACAGCTCAAATCATGATTCATAAAGCGTTGTTGAATTGGGTGTCTGGTAACAGTGATGACTTTGAATCAGCCGCTAACGCTTTGAAAGCTAGCGACCGAGGAATTATCAACGCTTATAAAGCTAAAACTGGCTTAAGTGAAGATGAATTGCTTGAGCTCATGAAAAACGAAACGTATATGAGTGCTGATGAAGCTGTTGAGAAAGGTTTCGCTGACGAAGTGATGACATTTGACGAACAGCAGGCAGTTGCAAACATTGGCAACGGATTATTGCCGCAAGCAGTTATTGACGACTATTTTGCAAATCATGGCAACAAGCGAAAGCAAGAAATTGAAGCTATGAAGCGTGAAATCGAAAAAGAAGAAATCTTACAAGGACTTTAAGTCCTTTTATTTTTGCACAAAAAAGGAGAAAAAACTATATGTTTGATGAAAAGATCAAAGAATTGAAAGCATCTATCAACTCGCTTTCAGCTACTATTACTGATAAAACAGCGCAGGTTAAAAACGCTCTTGAAGCTGATGACATTGAAAAAGCTCGTACAATCAAAAACGAAATTGACACAGCTAAAGAAGAATTAAAAACAGCTAAAGCCGACCTTGAATTATTCGAAGCTACTAAAGTTTCTGGTGGCGCTGAAAACAAAACAGGTCGTGAAATTGAAACAGATGACATGACTTATCGTGATAAAGTTAACGCATTTTTGCATTCAAAAGGTACTGTTGTTAACGAAGGGCTTCGTTTTGACAGTAAAGATGAAGTGCTTATCGCAATGAACGAAATTACACCAACGACTGACGGTGTTAAGAAAACAGATACTACTAAAGTTACTAGTGAAGAACTTGTAACCACTCCAATCCGTGAAATCAAGACGACTGTTGACTTGAAACCATTCACAACAATTTATCCAGCTAAAAAAGCTTCTGGTAAATATCCAATTTTGAAAAAAGCTACATCAAAAATGGTTAGTGTTGCTGAATTGGAAAAAAACCCAGCTCTTGCTAAACCAGAATTCGAACAAGTAGATTGGACTGTTGAAACTTATCGTGGAGCTATTCCAGTTTCGCAAGAATCTGTTGACGACGCAGATGTTGATTTGATTAGCATTGTTGCTGAAACAGTCGGTCAAATTAAAGTTAACACAACTAATGCAGCTATTGCTGATGTACTTAAAACATTTACAGCTAAAACAGTAGCAAACGTTGATGACATTAAGAAAATTCTCAATGTCGACCTTGACCCTGCTTATGACGTGGCATTCGTGGTTTCACAAAGCTTTTACCAAATTCTTGACACTCTTAAAGACGGCAACGGTCGCTACCTTTTGCAAGATTCAATTACCGCAGTAACTGGCAAAGTCTTGCTTGGTAAACCAGTATTCGTTCTCTCTGATGAAATTCTTGGTGCATCTGGAGAAGCTAAAGCGTTTGTTGGTGATTTCAAACGTGGTGTCTTGTTCGCAGACCGTAAAGATCTAGGTTTGCGTTGGGCAGATAACGAAATCTACGGTCAATACTTGCAAGCTGTACTTCGCTTTGGTGTTAAGAAAGTTGATGCGAAAGCTGGTTACTTCGTAACATTTACACCCAGTGAAGGCTGATGCGGAAACCGTAAGCGTTCCGACTGAAGCCAACACAGTAGCAGAAATTAAAGCTTACTTAGACAGTAAAGGTATTAGCTATACAAGTAGTATGACTAAATTTGAATTATTGAACTTAGTAAATTCTTAAGGAGGTGGCTAAATGGCAGTCTCACAAGAATTACTGGAAGCAGTTAAACTCTATTGCAAGATTGACTTTGACTTTGAAGATAACGTTTTGGAAGAAATGATTGAGGCGGCGCAAGAACAGATTTGCTTTGCGATTGAAGCTGGTTCAACACCAGAGGATTTTGCAGGTTATAAGAAATTTGACCTTGCTGTTAAGAAACAAGTCAAAGAAGATTATGAGCATAGAGGTGTTACTGCTGATAGCAATCGTTATCCGCTAGCGAATGGTATGTTAAACATCATTCATCAGTTGCGTTTGCGAGGTGATGACAATGTTAACACGTAAGATGAATGCGCGTATCACCATTTTCAAAAAAGAGGGTGGGCAAAATGAGGACGGTGAAGTTTTAGATAATGTCAGAACAGATATTATGAGCTGTTGGGCAGAAGTGTCTAAGACGACCGTTAAAGATTTTCGTGAGAACACGACAGGCAAACAAGCAGATAATGCAACGTTGACTGAAACGAGTGACACGAAAGTGTTCTTAATTCGCTATATGCCTAAACCACCATTTGATAATTCGATGTTCGTTGATTTTAACGGACTTGAATATAAGATTGAAAAAATGGAAGTTGATTACGCCAACAAAGAAATGATTATGCTAAGCGGGGTACGTATTACATGACAAAAGGTCTTGATGCAATTTTATCTAATCTTACGAAGTTACAAGTCAAAGCACCAAACGCAGCAAGAGAAGCGGTGACAGAAGTTGCTGAAGAATTTGAAAAACAATTGCAAGCAAACACTCCAGCAGATGAGAAGTTTATCGACCATTTGCGAGATGACACAGCTGTTAGTGGTTTTAAAGGCGCTAGTGAGGGTATTATCTCGAAAGACATTGGTTACGGTAAATCTACGGGGTGGCGTGCGAAGTACCCAGATTCTGGGACGATTTACCAACGAGGACAGAATTTTGAGGAAAACACAATTAATCAAATGACACCTCGTGCAAAAGAAATATACGCAAAGAAAATTAAGGAGGGACTAGGTCTATGATTGCCGAAACGACGGCGTACAAGCTATTAAGTAACGATGATAAATTGAATGAGCTGTTTGACAGCTATCGCGGAGGTAAATTTGGGCATGGTTTTAAACAAGGAATTTTTACTTATGATATTCCCGAAAAACCAACCGATTTAAAGAAAAAAGACTTAGCACCTTTCTTACGTATCAACACAACTTATGATGCGCCTAGCAATTATGCAGATGATAGCTATATTGGTACAGAACAGCGAATTGTCATTAATTTTTGGTGTCAAACAGCTGCTCAATCAGAAGCAATTGTAAAACGCATTGATGCCATTCTAACTGAAGCAGGTTTTGAATGGTACACAGCTAACGAAACTCCTCGATATAAAGATAATGATATTGACTTACTAATGAATGTAAGAAAATATCGTTTTTTTATTTGGGGTGATTAAAAAGAAATGAGGAAACAATAAATGGGTAAAGTGAAATTTGGACTTAGCGCCTTTGAATATGCAGTGCTAGATTCTAGCGAAAAAACAACAGCTAGCAAGAAATTGCCTGGTATGACAAGTGCCAAACTTGATGTAACTAACGAACTTAAAACACTAATGGCAGATGATGGACCATATGCTGTTTTGTCTGGTGGTATTACAGAAACTAAACTAACAATCGAAAACTACGATTTAACTTCTGACGCTCGCAAAGACTTCTTGGGGATCACAGTTGAAAATGGTGTTGAAAAATATAACAAAAACCTTACACCTAATGATATTGCTTGTTTATTCCGTACTAAAATGGATGACGGGAAATACATTTGGGTTGGTCTCTTAAAAGGTAAATTTAATGTACCAGGTCTTGAAGCTTTAACTGTTGACGGTGCGCCAGACCCTAAAGCAGATTCAATCGAAGGAAGCTTTGTAGCTCGCGGAGACGAAGATGGAGATATTTTCTATATTGGGCGCGAAGATGCTTCTGGTTTCGACTTGGCAGCATTTAAGCAAATGGTATTCCCAACAGCTGTATAATCAACTGGTCGCATTTTGCGACCTTTTATTTTTATGTAAGGAGCAATTATGTACGAAATTAAACTACGCAAGGGTGGAGTTGAAAAAGAGTTTTCAAAGGAATATATCAACGTACAAGACAATCTACTGGCTATTGAGCATCAAGTGCGTCAAACTGCACTTTATGGTGATGAAAAAGCTATTTTAAAACCTGAAAAACACCGTTTGCTAAATGAAAAATATTTAGCAATGTTCGTTGAAATGTATGGAAAACAATTCACAGTTGATGATTTGAAACAAGCTGATATGTCTGTACTTGAAACACTCAACTCCTTGTATATTGAAGCGCTAGGTGGCGAAAAAGAAGATGGCGACGGTGACGAAAAAAAGGAAGTGTAACTCCAGAAGAAGCAAGAGAGAATTTGCTGGCTTGGATAAAAAGTCTACTTCAAAATGGTTATAACATTTTAGAAATTAAAAAACTGCAACTATCAGATTTTGAAATGATGATAGAAGCGTTAGAACAAGAATCGCCCGAAAAGGAAGCAGAAGAGACCGAAACAACATTGGATAAAGCCTTTCCTTTCTTATTTGGGTAGAAAGGAGGAATAATGGCAAGTAATTTAGGTGAATTGGTCGCAACTGCAACGCTTGATATAGCACCTTTTATGACGAATACAAGGCAGTTGAAGACTTATATGAAAAGTTTAGATAGCTCTTTAAAGACTGTTGAAAACAGTTTTAAAGGTCAAAAAAGTAGTCTAAGCAACATGAAAACTTTGTATAGCCAGACAGGACAGTCTTTAAGCGCGTATCAAACACTTTTGCAAAAGCAAAGCGACCATTATAACCAATTAAAAGCTGAAATTGGTGATGTTAACAATGCCAGTTCACAAGAAAGAGCAACACTTATTAATGCGCAAGCAGCAATGACAGCGACTGCTGCTAAAGTTGCTGAATTACAAAACAAATATAACAGCTTAGGTCGTGAAATAGCCACACAATCGAGTGTGTTTACGAAACTTGGTTCAGGCTTTACAACTTTCGGTAACAGTTTAACGACTGCTGGTGGCAAAATCCAAAATTTTGGTAGTGCTGTTTCTGGCGTTGGTAAAGCCTTAACCATTGGTGTTACAACACCTATTGTAGCTGGCGCTTCTGCTGTTGTAAAATCAGCCATTTCTTGGGAAAGTGCATTTGCTGGCGTTAAGAAAACCAATGATGAAGTGGTTGATAGCAACGGCAATGTAGTATATTCTTATGCCGATTTAGAAAGTGGTTTGCGTGGTTTGATAGCACAATTGCCAGCTAGTCATGAGGAAATAGCGGGAGTTGCAGAGGCTGCGGGACAATTAGGTATCAAGACACAAGACGTTGTTGGCTTTACCAAAACCATGATTGATATGGGAGAATCAACTAACTTATCTGCTGAAGATGCCGCAACTGCAATCGCAAAAATCGCAAATATTACTGGTTTAACATCTGACGAATACCAACGATTTGGTAGTTCGGTGGTAGCTCTCGGAAATAATTTCGCAACCACTGAGTCAGATATTCTCAACATGGCTAACAATTTGGCGGCTTCTGGAACATTGGCAGGTTTGACTAACCAAGAAATTTTAGGTCTTGCAACAGCGATGTCATCCGTAGGTATTGAAGCAGAAGCTGGCGGAACGGCGATGACACAGACGTTATCAGCGATTGAATCTGCCGTTGCATCAGGTGGCGAAGATTTGCAGAAATTCGCAAAAGTCGCTGGAATGTCAGCGCAAGAATTTGCTAGTAAGTGGAACGAACACCCAATTGAAGCTATCCAAGGATTTATCAAGGGCTTAGGTGAACTCGACAAAAATGGAACGAGCGCAACTATGGTCCTTGACGATATGGGTCTTAGTGGTGTTCGTCAATCTAATATGCTTAAATCATTAGCTTTAGCAGCAGACACAATGACTGGTGCGGTTGATATGTCAAATCAAGCGTGGAATGAAAACACCGCTTTAACGAATGAAGCGAATAAACGTTATGAAACGACTGAATCAAAACTGAAGATGTTGAGAAACCAAGTTAAAGACACAGCTATTGAATTTGGCGGACCTTTAGTTGATGCGTTAAGTGATGCGCTAGAAGCTGGTAAACCATTTTTAGAAACATTATCTGAACTGGCTAAAAAATTCAGCTCGTTGGATAAAGAGCAACAGCAACAAATAATCAAATGGGGGTTAATTGCAGCGGCAGCTGGACCAGCTTTGTCTATTGTTGGTAAAGGTGTAGGCATTATCGGCTCTGTTGTTAGTGCTTTTGGTACTTTCAATAAAGGTATAGGAACAGTTCTTACATCGCTTGGCAAGTTTTCTGGCTTCATCAAGACCTTAGGAACATCAAGCACAAGCGTTAAAGCCTTAGGAGCAAGCGCAGGAACAGCAACAACAAGTGTCGGCGGTTTGACTAGCTCTGTTGGCTTACTCGCTAACCCTTTAGGTTTAGTAGTCGGCGGTGCGGCAGTTTTAGCGGGTGGTTTAGTAGTATTAGCTGATGCTAAAGATCGTGCGAGAGAAAGTGCAGAAAAATACGGTACTACATTGTCAAACGACACAAAAGGCAAACTCGATGAGTTCAGCAGCGCTGTAACTACTGCTCAAACAGCTATGACTAACTTTGAAACAGGAGCTACTACATCAGCGGATAATGTCAAAAGCGCGGTAGCATACATGATGAGTGCTATTACAAAAGGTGCGGAAGATTCTAAAACTCGAATAGACGAGCTTGCTCAAAAATATGGTTTTACTGATGAGCAAGTAGCAGCCGCAAAAGCTAAGCAGGATTTGATTGTGTCAAATTCACAAGCTATGACAGACCAAATCACAGCCATTTATGAAAAACATAATGGCGATGTCAGCAAGCTAACGACTACTGAAAAAACAATTGTTGAAAACAACATGAAAGAGCTTTGCCAAGCTCGTGTCCAAGAATTGGGTCTTGGTAAAGATAAAGAAAAAGCAATCCTTGAAGTCTTTAATGGTGATGTTAAGAATATGACAATGGCACAGCTCAAGGACCAATCTTCTGCGTTGCGAGATGCAATGAAAGAGGAACAGAATTCTTATAAGACACAACGTAATGAACTGAAAGAATCGCTTGATTTAGGGCTTATCGACCAAAAACAATACAATTCGGAAATGGCTGCATTGAAAACACAACATAATGCGACTATGACGGAATTTGGGCAAGCGTTGATAAAAGTTGCACAAGAACAAGATGCTCAAAGCGGTCAATTTGGTGTGTATGCTGAAAAAATTCGTCAAGTTTTAGAAGACTATGACATGAGTTTTGAAGATTTGTCAAACCAAGCTTTAGAATCTGCTAACAAAATCGGTCAAAATACAGCGATGATTGGTACATATACGTCTGACATGTCAGCAGACGCTAAAAGCGCTACCGACCAATGGAACGCTTTAACGCTCGACCCGTTAACGGGCGAACTAAAAACAAATGCTACGCAAGAAGTGGCAAATGCTCTTACTGCTGAAAACGGTTGGAATAACATGGAATTCATCTTGAAAAACGCCAATGTTGATTCCAATGCTCGTGTAGAAGTGGCGGATGCTTTACAAAAATTAGGTGAATGGGATAATACCACTCCTGAACAGAAAGAATTGTTATTCCAAAATGACAAAGGTTTGCTTGCGATTTACGAATCAAAAGAGCAATTAGATATTTGGAATGGCATGCCAGCGAATGTCAAGGAGCTGTTAGGTGAGAATGAAAAATTCACATCAAGCGCTAAAACGGCGCAAGAAATGCTTGATAAATGGAATAATGCTACACCAGACCAGAAAGATTTGATTGCTTCCAATGAAACATCTGAAGGTGTCAGTGCAGCACTTGATATGCTTTTGACTGTTCCTTCAAGCAAAAATACTGATTTAACCACAAGCGATAGCACAGCAAGCGGAACGTCGTCTGCACAATCAAAAATAGATAATGTAAATCAAAAATCGATTCCTAACATTTTCGTGTCAGACCAAACTTCAAAAGATACGTCATCCGCACAATCGAAAATTAATTCGGTTAAACAACCTTTCCCAGCACCATTAAATGTTACAGATAATTCTGCTGGTCCAACTTCTAACGCCAAAGCGAATCTCGCTAGCGTGAAAGATAAAACGGTAACGGTTAGTGCTAGAGATAATGCTTCTGGTGTGCTTTCTAACATCGGAAGTTGGCTAAGTTCTCTAAAAGATAAAACAATCAATATCTTTACGAAGCATACTAAAAATGAAAAAGGTACTAACTTTCACCCGGGAGGTTTAGCGCTTGTCAACGACCAAAAAGGGCCAACTTATCGCGAATTGGTAACCTTGCCAAACGGAACAAGCTTCATTCCGCAAGGTCGTAATGTCATGCTTCCGCTCCCTCGTGGTTCAAAAGTCTTGCCAGCGGGCAAAACTAAGCAACTGTTTCCACGATACGCTAACGGTATTGGTTTTGAGAATACTCGCGTTGCGGATGTTGCACGCCGAATCGGTAACTTGCAGTCACAAAGTGATGTTGTCGTTGCAAGCAGTGATGACAGCAATATCAGCCGAGCAATTAATAAACTTATCGAGCTTGTGGCGGAAAACACAGACAGTCTAGATAAGTTAGCTGCAAGACAAACAATTATTGAAAATTATATGGATACTGAACGTGTTGGGCGTTCGGTTGCTAAATCAGTAACTAGCGAACAAAATCGTATTCAATCAATTAAAAATGCGATTAATGGATTGGGGTGGTAAAAATCGAAAAAGTATATTTTAATGGAAAAGAATTGACAGAATTCATCACAATTACTGATGAATTTTCTTTTTGGATTGGTGCAGATTTTGACCCACAATTCAACGAAAATGAAATATTAAGTGGTGCAGATTTCTCGTACACTCGAAAAAACAAAAAGACTATTCCAGTTCCGTTTTACAATAAAACGGGCTCTTTTTATGAATATAATCAACTGTTAGCAATTTTAAATGTTGACGAACCAAAAGAATTGCGCTTTAGTAGTTTACCAAATGTCACTTTCCAAGCGATTCCAAGCGGTGACTTTGACTATGATAAGTTAAATCGTACGAACGGAAAAGGCACAATTAACTTTATCATTGCTGACGGGTTAGCACATTCCAAAACAGCACGAGAGTTTAAATTTGCTAAGAATTCTGACGGCGTTTGGGAAGTTGAAATTGAAAACGCTGGAAGTGAACCCATTACAGTCGATTATGAAATCAAACTCAAAAAAGAATCTGGGTTTGTCGGCATTGTTAGTGAGTATGGTGCTATGCAATATGGAGTTTTGGAAGAAGCAGATGGCAATGTATTACAACACAATGTACAGCTAATCTCAAATCAAAAAGGCGACTTTTCAGATTGGACTGATGGCACAATTAATTACGAAAACACTCAAAAAATCATCACAACTAAAATGACCGCTGATACGTCGTACGGCGGTCGTCTTGGTTTATTGCCAAGCTCGTTCACAACAAGCGGTACATCTGGTGGCTTTCAATACGGGGCAATCAAAGAATACGAACTAACTGAAAGTGTTTCAAAATGGTACATCTGGGCAAGAGCTTGGTTTGAAACTGGATTAATGGGACAAACTGGAGCTTGGTGTCTATCAGTCCTAGATGAAAACAATCGTTTAATAGCTGGTATGGCAATTGAAAAAAGTGATACTGTTGGCAATACTGCTGACGTTCGTTTTTTAATTGGTGACGGTTCGGGTGGCAGTCGAGTGATGAAAACAATTTCATTCACGCCATCTTATTGGTTGCCACCTAATCCGTATGGCTCAGAGGGACGTGCAAAGAACTCGAATATGTTCGACTTGGTGAAAGAGAAAGACCGTGTGCAGTTCTTTTGGTACGGTGGTTATTATCCGTTCTATGATTATCGTTTAGCGAATGTCAAAGCGAAGAAAATTCAGTTTTTTGTCGGACAGTATGCAGGACGAAACACGACAGATAGATTAGTGACACATCACTATTTAAATGATTTTAGTTTTTATCAATTGCATGTTGATTATTGGAAAGATATTCCAAATCGCTATCCAACTGGCGCGACAATAAAAATTATTGGTAGTGAAGGCAAAATTTACGTGAATAATAAAGTGGCTGAAAATGATGAAATCCTTGGAACTACTTATTTCAAAGTTCCGCCAGGCAAAACCAAAATTCAGTTGCTAGTTTCTAGTTTTTCAGAGGTTGAAACCGCCACAGCAACAATTGAGGAGGCTTATATTTAATGAATAATGTACGTATTGCGATTCGTGATTCAACAGATAGCCATAATGTGGCTTTTTTTGATAATATCGCTGGTATTCCATACTATAGTGCACGACTGCACCAATATCTAGAAGGAAATGCCAGCGTGCTAACATTAAAATATGATTCTACAGAAATTGACAAAGTGCGTTCTGGGTGTAAGTTGGCTTTTCGCTATGGAGACGAAGATTATTGGCTTACAATTATGGAAGTAACAAAGAATCGTTTTGAAAAAGAGATTACAGCGTATTCTTTAAAACTTGAAGATAACCAAGAAACGCGTGGACCATATAAGCCAGATAAGGCGATGACATTCAAACAATATCTTGATTATTATGACCCTGAGCACTCGTTAGAATTGAATATTAATGAAGTTGCTGACAAATCTATAAAATTGGAATGGACAGGAACGGACACAATTTTAGCTCGTTTGTTTTCAGTCGCTAACAGCTTTGGTGCAGAACTTGAATTTAAAACAGAACTAAACGACGATTATTCATTGAAACGTCATGTGTTGAATGTTTACAAAAAAGGTAATCTAGGCTCAAACAAAGTAATACCCGCTGTCCGTGTTGGGAAAGAACTCAAAGTCATTACCTATAGTGATGATATTAAAGATATACACACAGCAGTACGCGCAACTGGTAAAGACGGTCTAACCATCGATGGACTAAACGAAAAAGTTTATGATGAGAACAAGCAACTGCTCTACTATTCAAATGGCATGACTGTTTATGCACCTCAAAGTCGTGATAAGTATCCTTCTGTAGGGAAAACTTCTGACGATAATTGGATTGTGAAGGAACTTGGAGAAACAGAATACGAAACTAAAGAAGCTTTATATGATTACATGCTTAGTGAACTGAAAAAAATCTGTGTTCCAAAAGTCACCTACACGGTTGAAGGCACAGTAAACGGGCGAATTGGTGATACTCAAACACTTATTGATGATGTGCATTTTGACCCTCCACTTTACATCGAAGCAAGGATTTCGGAACTTGAAGATGATATTTTAAAAAAAGAAACGGTCGAATCAGAGTTAACGAACTTTGAACGCAAGTATAGCCAGATTTCGGATAAAGTATTGCGCCAAATGGAAGAACTGATAAACCAGAACTTGCCATACAAAATAACCTTAACGACTGACAATGGTTTGACTTTCCGAAATAATTTCGGTGAATCTACCGTAACACCTAAACTAATGAAAGGCGAAAAAGAAGTTAGTGGCGTAAGTTGGAATTGGAATTTTAAAGAAACAACAACGACAGCAAATACTTTTACCGTTAAAGCATCGACCGTTAAAGTCTCTGAAATGTTAACAGTAACAGCATTGATTAATAATCAAGTCATTATTTCGGAAACTATTCAATTCTCTAATATCATGGATGACGGACAATTAAATATTGATGAGGGGGAAATACTCCAATACCCACTCTATACTTCGTTAGCCCATGAAAATGGAGCGGTTAGACCAGAAATTTTTGGCAGTACTGCTCAAAAAAACGGAAGGACATTCTATACTCCGCTTGAAATTGTAAGCTCACATTATCCAATGTATGATAGAGCTGTTTCAATTGATAGTCTCGAAACTTTACAAACTAAAGCAAAAGAATGGTCAGATGGTTATTTTGATTTCTTACAACACAATACTAGTGATGTAGAGCCTATCGCTATCAACAGTATGGGGCTGATAGGAGCTTTTTATGTTACAGATGACCCTCACACGTCATATACACCACCTACTACAGGAACGTCAGAAGGTCAGTTGTTAGTATTGCGGGGGTTACTAAATCAATACTTAGCAACCAAAGACACGAAATGGAAAACACTCGCTGAAAAAGTAACAGATGGATTATTAAATTATTATTATCCAACTGCCACAATCCCAACAACAGCTGACCCAAGCTGGATTCCTCATTGGTTAGTGAACGTTACAGCGCCATTTACTTCTCGTGAATATTTCACCAACGGCGAAGCCACGTTCTCAAATGGTGTTGCTACTGTCGATTATGACAAAGTCTTTAGAATATATTCTGCCCGTTCTACAGATTCTACTTTGGAATACACTTGGTCGCCTACAGCACCAATTGTTGGCACCGAGTATGAAATTGAAAGTACGACTGTATCATATGGTAATTCAAGCGCAACAATCACTTTGAAAGATAAGACGTTTTCTGGTGATGCTCTTATAGTGTATTCTTCTGAAACAGGACCTATAATTCAAATCGGTGATAAATGCGAAGCGTATCCCGTTTGGCGACCACTTAACGATGGCGAGATTGCCTGTGCGGTTGATACTTTGCCGTGGGCGTTGGATTGTTTTAAATTATGGTACGAAATCACTGAAGATGAAAAATGGCAACGAGCGATTGCATCGACTAAAGCTGCAATCAAGAATGTTTCATCTGTAACTAACACCATTTACTATCTAAAAGCTGGCGAAGACGGCGAAGAAGTCTTAAAAAATGGTGTTACTAGCTATTCAGAACGTTCGCCTAAAGAAACATATACTAATAGTGATGGCGCTATTTTAATTGACTATTTAGCGGTAGAATCTAAAGCTGAAGGAAGCGTCGGAACATGGGTCGGCAATAAAGTAGCTCTTAATAATGACAAGTGGATAGAAGCGAAACTTTGGTCTAACAAATCCGCTAAAATGACAATAAAAATTGATGAAGAAGAAACGTATGACGCCAGCAGACGTTGGAAATGTGATTTCTATACTGACGGAAAAGGAAGTGGTAAACCTCAAACATTAAGCTTTAAGCATGGTGATTTCTATAAAGATGACAACATCTTGTGGGGTTTACATTACGGACACGACGCCAATAGTTCAGCCATCACTAGCTCCAACAGTACAGTAACTACAAGCGAAACAATAGTGAACCAGAAGAAAGTCACAGAATTCGTTTTCCATAGAGGAGACGAAGGCGGTTGGCTTGGCTGGGCGCAAAGTATGCTATCAATTTGGGGGGTGAAATTACCGTTTGATATTAAATATAAAACAAGCTCTAGAATTGCTTTTCGTGTTAATGATTCAGCGGGGACGGCGTGGAGCTACGAATTACCTAAAACGGATGGGGAATTCAAGACAATCACCTTAACAGAAAAACTAGTAGCAAACGGTGGAACAATGGCAAGCGGCGCTTACCAATCATTTATCCTTGAAGCAATTGACGAGAATGCAAGTATGCAAATTGAATATTTCGGAACACTTGAATTCTTAGACAAGTATTATTACACATCTATTCATTTAGCTTATAGCGGAACAGAAGCTTTACAGGTTGGTCTTGATTACATTAAACCAGCGCCATCGCGAAATCCGTTGCCATATGCGCCGTACATTATGCCATTTGATATGCACTATATCAATTATGAATTATCTAATTTACGTGGTGCAATCTACACAGGTTATCAAGTACCTTGGATTTATCAAGAAGGAATCTTTGATAATTCTACGACAGCGTTAACTACTAACTTACGGTTCCTTAGTGATTCACAAGATGCTTTCGAAGAATTGACGGGACATAGAGGATTCTTTGCCCCTATTTTCTGGTGGGATTACCTGGACGATGCAAGTGGTCATGAGCCGAACACGTTTGGTATAGAAGGTAACTGGGGGACAGTCTGGGGTGGTTTCCAATATCGTACAATAAGCGACGTTGCAAGAGTATTCGAGAACGATGCTTCTAATCAACTTGCGCACGATATTTCAATTCGCTTTTTCAAGGGAGTGAAACAGTATTGGACTAACACGATGACAGATTTCCCGACTGTCTTTATTGAAAATCACGAACCTTATAATGACCAAAGAGACCCTCATATGGTAACTAATCTTATGCGAGCGCTTATCTACACATTGAAGTGTACTTTGCTAACGGACGAAGAGCTTGAACTGGTGAAAGACCTATTAGAGAAATGTGTTAACTATCTCGTTTTTCAATGGATTGAAACAAACGGATTTAGCAATTCTCTTTTGGAAGGTACATGGTCTCCAAACTTAACAGATAAAACTTGGTACGAATACTGGGGCGGAGATATTTTAGATGCTCTCGCTTTGCTGCAAACTGCGAATTTACAAACGGTATCATCAGCATTTGCTTACACTTATGACACAACAGTCAATAAAACTTACAAGTTTAAATTAGCTAATGTCAGTCGTTTGGAAAGCGACGACCATCTTTACTTGGATAGTAGTGATAGTTTATGGAAAATTAATCGAAGTTCGACTGGGACGGTTGAAGTCTTAGATGAACAAAATCAATATAAGATGAACCATATTAAAACTTTTGGCGGAGGTACTTACCTTTATTTAATTACAGATAAAGACGTAACTCCACAAATGAAAGGTGTTTTCAAGAGTGCACAGTGGTATAGCAATTACTGCTTAGAAGAGCAGCTTAATGAGCAAAGCGTTTTAACACAAAGTGTTCAAACAACTTTATTGAATCTTATACAAGAATTACAAGACAAAGGGATTTTAACAAACAATTAGAAAGGGTGCATATGTGGAAACCAGAAACGATTAGCGTTGTCTTGTCTTGCGTTGTTTCATTTCTCGGAATCTTTGCTTTTTTTCAAGGTCGTATGACCTCAACAGAAAAACGCTTAACGATTCTTGAAGAGAAAGATAAGCAGCAAAATAAAGAGCTAACAGAAATCAAAGCCAGATTGGATAATCACGACTTGCAAATGCAAGTACTTATCCAAATGACAGAACAGATTAAAAATTTATCAGAAAAAGTAGATAAGATTGATAATAAATTGGAGGAGATATCATGATTAATTGGAAATTACGTTTTAAAAACAAAGCTACATTATTAGCAATTGCAGGAACACTAATCCTTTTAGCACAACAATTGGGCTTGAAACTACCAGATAACATCGAGGACGTGGTCAATACTGTTTTGACTTTGCTTGTATTGCTGGGGGTGGTCAATGACCCAACAACCGCAGGATTTAAAGATAGCGAAAAAGCTTTAACATACGATAAACCAAAGGAGGAAAATAAATGAATACAGATGTTTTAATCAACTGGTTTGAAAGTCGTCGAGGAAAACTCACTTATTCGATGTACGGAAGTCGAAATGGTTCAGACGGTACAGCGGACTGCTCAGGTTCAATCTCGCAAGCTCTTAAAGAAGCAGGAGTAAATATCATTGGTTTACCGTCAACGGTCACTTTGGGTGCACAGCTAGCTAAAAACGGTTTCTATCGTGTGTCTAAAAATACAGATTGGAACGGACAGCGTGGGGACATTGTCATGATGTCATGGGGTACTGATATGTCACAATCTGGTGGTGCTGGCGGTCATGTTGGTGTACTGGAAGATGCTAACACGTTCATCAGCGTTGACTATTCAACTGGCGGACAAATAGGTACAGCAGTATCATCTCATAATTGGGATAGTTATTACAACAATTCTAGACCAGCTTACGTTGAAGCTTGGCGTTTTAGCGGGTCAACAGCTACACAGCCTAACACAGTTGTTTCAGGCGGTCGTAAACCAGACAGCAAAGCTTACTATCTAGCCAATCAGGTAGCTTTCGTAAATGGCATTTACCAAATTAAATGCGATTACCTAGCTCCAATTGGATTCTCATACGTCGATAACGGAATCCCTGTCGGCTTGGTCAATTGGGTTGACGAAAACGGCAACAACTTGCCTGACGGTCAAGACAAGGACTTTAAAGCTGGTATGTACTTCTCATTTGAGATTGACGAGGCTCATATTACAGACACTGGCGAAGGTGGATACTACGGCGGCTACTACTGGCGTAAATTCGAGTTCGGTCAGTTTGGCACCGTATGGCTATCTTGCCGTGACAAGGACGATTTAGTCAATTATTACAAGTAAATTTGATATAATTAAATAGCAAACACTTTTACGCTCTCGGCTTTGGCTGGGAGCATTTTTTTGCGTTAAGGGAATAAAAAATACATAAAAATAGCACTTTGATATTGAAAGATATATAATAATAATGTAAGATAAGTGTAATAATATATGTAAATCTTTATGGTTTACGTGGCTCACACAGGTGACAGATGTGGCACTTGTGTTATTTATAAATAAATAGAGGTAATAGAAATGTGTTAGCATATCATGGTACTGGTTTGAGTAACTATGAAGAAATTTTAAAAACTCAGAGTTTTACTTTCAAAAAAAGGAATAATCATTGGTTAGGAAATGGTGTTTATTTTTTTATTGAAGATTTTAACAGAGCTAAGAGATGGGCAGAGGGTAATCGTCCAAATAAAAATACAGTACCCGTTGTTATTGAAGCTGATTTTTCTTTCGAAAGCGGAGAACTGCTAGACTTGGATAAGTCAGAGGATTTGGATAGAGTAAATAGTTTTGCACGAAATTTTATAACAATTTTAAGGCAAAAGAAGGTTGAAGTAAGAAATATTGATGAACATGAATTCCAATGCAAGTTGTTAGAAGCCTTTATTTACCGTAATAAAAATTATAGGGCAATATGTAGAACAATGCCTTCAACTGGGAATCCACCAATTGGTCCATCTAAATTTATTCCAGTAGCAAAACAATTAAATATTGTAGACTGTACTAAAATTAACCTAAGTAGTCTTAAACTACATAATTGGAATTAGAATAGGGAATAAAGAAATGATTGAAGATATGAAAGACTTAATAGAATTGTTAGACTTTTTAGAATTAGATTATGAGCTAAACTCATCAAGACCTGGTTTACAAACTAAAATGGGTGAACATATATCATACAATTCTTTGGATTTGCCATCTGAATATTTTAAAAAGCTATCTAAGCAAGCATTTAGTATTAATTTGGTTTCGAAAAACGAAAGTGATGATAAGTTGGACACTGTATACAACCCGACTTTCAATATTGATAAGTTTGGGAAAAAAGATTTTTCAAGAAATTATAGAATGGAGTTTGCTGCATGAGTACTTACGGTAGTGATTTACAATTAAGAGGAGTGCGCGTTGATAAACTAATCTATAACATTAATGACAATTTTAATAATCTAGATAATATTGAAAAAGTTGATATTTCAATTACCCCTACTCCTAAAATTAGTAAAGAACATGCAGGGCATGGAATGTTAGAGCTCGAAGTTACATTATTTGATGAAGATTATCTGGAGAAAAATAATCCTTTATTCTTGAAGATGAAGATTGTTGGTTTTTTCGAGGATACAAAAAATGATTCAGACGAAAATGTTTTTGATAAATATCTTCCAAATGCTATTAGCATGCTATATTCATACGCGAGAGCACATATTGCATCTTTAACAGGCATGTTCGGCATTGATGTGATACAGATTCCGACAGTAAATATCTTAAAATTACTTGATGATTTAGCATCTTCAAATGAAGACAAATAACACCTGAAAAAATCTGTTGTTTTTGTTATCCAACATACCCTTTTGTTTTATGGTATAATAGTTGCTGTAAGAGTGTAAAGGTCTTACTAGATAGGCATGTGTGGGCTGGCGAGCACACGTTAAACTAAATACAGCAGGACTTATTTGCAGGACTAGCGTGAGCTAGCTCTTTTTTATTGCCGTTATAACCACAAAAATAAAAAAAGTCCGTTTTAACAGACTAAAAAAATTAAGAAAATACAAAAATATTTGAATAAAACTATTGACAATGTACAAAAATATTTGTATAATGTATATGTAAGATAAAGAAAGACGAAAACGAGGTAAACAAAATGAAAATCGCTAACAAATCAGAACTTTTCAAAGCAGCATGGAAAATGTTTAAAGCTAATAAAATCACTTTTTCAGAAGCTCTTAAAATTGCTTGGGCAATGTTTAAAGAATATCTCACTAGCAAAAAAGAACTTACCACTAAACAAAAAGAACTTTATAAAGCTATGGTTTGGGCTAATAAAAAAGTTAGCGCGCATGCTTCAATTGTTGATTTTAAAGATTTTGAAGCATCATATAACGCACATAAGACAGAATTTGCTTCAATCTGGAAATTCGCTGCTAAATATGCACGTCAAGCAGACAAAATGTATTGTTCACATCTTTAATAATTGCAAAGGAGAAACATCATGAAAGAACTATATAAAAAACTTAATTGGCTTTTGACAATTTCAGGAATCACATCATACAAAATCGCACAAGAAACAGAGCAAAGCACGCAATTTTTGGACGGATACAGAAAAAATCCTGACAAAATTAGTGGAATGTCTCTTGGAAAAGCTGAAAAATTAGAAGAATACATTGAACGTCTGACACTTGATGATATTTTTAATGCCAAAAAAACAACACAACAAATCTTAATCGAAGAGGCAACAGAACAAGAAATCAAGGATTTTTTCGCTAAATACAAATACGCTGTAACATTGAACTGGCTAAAACCTCACAGAGATATGTTTATTGTGAATTTTGATACGTATAGCGGGAAAACATTCAAAAAGTTTCCGTATTCTTTCCAAACATTATACTTCCTCGAAGATTTACATTATAAGAATCAAAACAAGCTATTCAACTATCTAAATCAATGTGCTGAACGCATTAATTTCGGAGGTAGTCGTGAGCTCTTGAAAATCGGCGGAAAATCTTATCAGATTGTTTACAAAATCAACAAGCCCTCAGCATTGTCAGCTATATCAGTTATTGATATTTTTGAAACAGACACATATCTGAAAGAGCGTGAATTTAAACTCGCAGAGGAAGATAGTTTTTTGACGGAGGATGACTTGTATCAACAATAAAAATTGACAAATCATAACTAAAGTTGTATATTTGTATGCGGTTATATTTTATTTCAATTTAGTTGAAATAAGGCTAAGACCGTACACAACCTTTTTTAGAAGGTAGCACCCGATTCGGGTGCATTTTTTATTGGTTTATGTTATAATAAGAGTGCCTTGTTTGAGGCTTTTATTTATCTTACAACCGCACCCATTTTGGGTGTCTTTTTCGCCCAAAACTCGCCCGAAAACTTTGGGAAAAGCTAGAAAAAAATAAAAAATAAAGACTGCTAAATCCTTGATTTGATAAGGTTTTAACAGTCTATTTTTTTCTTGTATATGCTTAAAATCGTCTTATTTTAACTTGCTGTGTTGTTTCGAATAATCCCAACGCAACTATTATATCGCAAAGGAGAATAATAATCAAGTTTTATTTGGAATAATTTGAACAGCTAAGCTCTAAAACAAAATATAACCGATGGCAATATTATCATATCAAATATTGTTATAAATAGATAGGATTTTATTTGAAAATAATTTATAATCAAGATATATTTGTTTTCAGTTATATTTTAGGTTTGAAAAAATAAATGATAAAACTAGACTAGAATAAGGAGATTATTTTATTATGAAGAAGTCATACTCAATTGGATTGGATATTGGAACAAATAGTGTTGGATTTTCTGCTATTGATGACAATTATAAAGTTATCACTAAAAAAATGCGTGTCATGGGAAATACTAGCTGTCAGTATGCTAATAAATCAATTTTAGGAGCATTACTATTTTCAGAAGGAGATACTGCTGAAGAGAGAAGATTGAGTCGTACTACTAGACGGCGTTATAATCGTCGTCGTCAACGACTACTTTATCTTCAAGAAATTTTCCAGGATGAAATGAATCAAGTTGATGAGAATTTTTTCCATCGCCTTGATGAAAGTTTTCTTCAAGAAGGGGATAAGTCATTTTCTAAATATACGCTATTTGGAAATTTGGAAGAAGAAAAGGAGTATCATAATAGTTATCCAACAATTTATCATCTTCGTCGTGATTTAGCAGATAAAGATGAGAAAGGTGATCTACGTTTAATTTATCTGGCATTGGCTCATATACTAAAATCACGAGGTCATTTTTTACAAGAAGGAAATATTGACCTAGATAATATTGGTGTGCGAGAGAAATTTGAAGAATTCTTAGAAGAATATAATTTTGTTTTTGGTCAAGCAATCACTGTTAATAGTTATGATATTGAAGAAATTTTAACAGGGTCAGCAAGTAAGTCTCGCAAGGTAGAAGCAATTATTGATTTGATACCAATGGAAAAATCAACAGGTACTTTTGCACAATTTTTAAAACTTATTGTAGGTAATCAAGGTGAGTTTAAAAAAGTTTACGGGTTAGAAGATAAAACGTCATTAAATTTTGCGAAAGAGACCTATGAAGAGGATTTAGATAAACTACTTGAGCTTGTTAATGACGAAACACAACAATTGCTTTTTGACTTTGCTAAATCAGTTTATGATGCTGTACTATTATCAGAAATTTTGACACTTAAGGATAAGTCAACGAAGGCTCCGTTATCATCATCTATGGTTCAAAGATATTGCCAACACAAAAAAGATCTTAAAGATTTTAAACTTTTCTTTAGAAATTATTTACCCAATCAATATGACAATATGTTTAAAGATAAGTCTAATAAGGGTTATGCTGGTTATATCGAAGGACTTCATAAGAAAGATAAAAATGGTAAATTTATTCCAACTTCAAAGCCTGTTTCACAAGAAGAATTTTATAAATTCACTCGAAAATTGATAGAAGATATCCCTGAAGCTCAGGTATTTTTAGATAAAATTGATAAAGAGGTATTTTTATTAAAACAACGAAGTTTTGAAAATGGTGCTATTCCCTATCAAGTTCAACTGAATGAATTGCGTGCAATTATTAGACGTCAAGGTAAATTTTACCCATTTTTATTGGAGAATCTAGATAAAATTGAAAGTATTTTAACTTTTCGAATTCCTTATTATGTAGGCCCGTTAGCTCGTGGAAATAGTGATTTTGCTTGGATCGAACGCAAATCTGATGACAAGATTCGTCCTTGGAATTTTGAGAAACTGGTTGATTTGAGTGCATCAGCTAAAGCTTTTATCGAACGAATGACTGTTCGCGATACTTATCTTCCTGAAAAGAAAGTTTTACCTAGACGTAGTTTGATTTATCAGGAATTTATTATTTTTAATGAGCTTACAAGAGTACGTTATACAGCAGAAGGAATGTCTGATTATGAGTTTTTGACTAGAAAACAAAAAGCAGATATTTTCAACATTTTTAAGCAGCGTAGAACTGTTTCAGTAAAAGATGTCAAAAATTATTTAACAACGGTGGATAAACTTAAAGGAGTAGAGTTAAAAGGAATCGAAGAAAGATTTAATGCAACTTATTCTACTTATCATGATTTAGAAAAGATTCTAGGAAAAGAATTTTTGGATGACATCGACAATAGAGAAATTATTGAAAACATTATTCACACTTTGACAATTTTTGAAGATCGAAAAATGATTGAGAAAAAGTTAGTTGCTTACTGTGATACTTTAACTAAAAAGCAGATTTCAGAATTGGCACGTAAAAAATATACTGGTTGGGGACGCTTTTCATATGATTTGATTGATGGTATTAGAGATAGGCAGTCACATAAAACAATTTTAGATTTTTTAAAGGATGATGGCTTTTCTAATCGAAATTTTATGCAGCTTATCAATGATGATTGTTTGGATTTTAAAGATATTATCAAAAAATCTCAAGTTATTAAAGATTTATCAAATAATCGAACCATAGTAAAAAATATTCCAGGTAGTCCTAAATTGAAAAAAGGAATTTTACAAAGCTTGAATATTGTTGATGAAATTATCAAGGTGATGGGATATAAACCGAGTCAAATTGTAATTGAAATGGCTCGTGAAAATCAGGATTCTCAATTTGGACGTAATCAATCACGCAAACGATTAAAGCAAATTGAAGAAGGGCTAGAGCAATTGACAAGTAACTTATTGACGGAGAAACCTATCAAAGATAATAAGTTACTTCAAAAAGAAAAACTATTTCTTTATTATCTTCAAGATGGAAAAGATATGTATACAGGTAAGCCGCTAAATAGTGATCCTGAGAGTCTTGCTACCTATGATGTTGATCATATTATTCCACGAAGCTTTTTAAAAGATAATTCAATTGATAATAAAGTATTGACAAGTTCTAAAGAAAACAGAAAAAAATTGGATGATGTTCCATCACAAGAAGTGGTAAATAGGCGATATGTTTGGTGGGCTCAGCTCAAAAAAGCTGGTTTAATCAGTGATAAGAAATTCTCATATCTGACTAAGGGAGAGTTAACAGAGCGTGATAAAGCTGCTTTTATTAATCGCCAGTTAGTTGAGACCCGTCAGATTACAAAACATGTTGCTCAAATTTTAGATGAAAAATTCAATGTGAATGAACAGGGAGAGCATACTCGAGAAGTGGAAATTATTACACTTAAGGCAATTTTTGCTAATCGTTTTAGAAATGAATTTGAATTGCGCAAAATTCGTAGACTGAATGATTTTCACCATGCCCATGATGCTTATCTAAATGCAGTTGTTGCAAAGGCTCTTTTAACTGTTTACCCTAAACTAAAAAAAGAATTAGTATATGGCGATTATTATCATGAAAGTATTTTTGATAGGAAACGTCTTTCGGCTACTGATCGTTTACGGATGTATAACAATATTTTGAAGTTCTTTGTGAAAGATTATAAAATTTCTAATGACTCTGGTGAAATTCTTTGGAAAAAGGAAGATGTTGTAACAGTCGTTGAGGATGTTTTTTATCATCAACCGGTAACCATTGTTCGAAAGACGGAAATTAATCACGGCGCTTTATTTAAGGCATCTAACAAGGCGGTTGGTTATAATAATAATTTAATTCCAAGAAAGACTAAAAAAGTGTATTTAGATGTTACTAAGTATGGTGGTTTTATTGAGCCAAGTGAAGCATATACAGTAGCAATTTTAACCATTGGAACAAAAGGAAAATTTAAAAATAAACCTCAGTGGCTATTACGAGGAATATCACAGCTTGAACAAAAAGATTTTGAAAAGAATCAATTCGATTTTCTAAAAGAAAATGGTTATTCGAATATTAAAAAGGTACTTAAATTACCTAAATATAGTTTATTTGAATTTCCAAACGGTCGTAGAAGATATTTAGTTTCATCAGGAGAATTACAAAAAGGAAATCAGATTACTTTACCTAAACATCTGTTAGAGCTTCTTTATCAATTGCAACATTATGGAGATGTGGTGAATGATAAAGCAGGAAATTATAGTATCGAGGAACATGTAGATGATTTTGAAGAGTTAATGCGAATTTTTGAAGAATGTAATACAAAATTCATTCAAGCGGATAGTAACTTTGCTAAAATTAAATCAGCGTTTAAAAAAAATAAAGTGAGCGATGTGAAAGTTTTGTCAGAATCCTTTATTAATTTATTAAATTTTACTCAGATGAGGGCTTCAAGTGAATTTGATTTCTTCGGGACAAAGATTGGTCGAAAACGTTATAATTCGCCTAATGAAATTCTTTCTGCTACACTTGTGTACCAATCTATCACTGGTCTTTATGAAACACGTATTGATTTGAGTAAATTAGGAGAAGAGTAATGGGATGGCGTACGGTTATTGTTAATGAGCATTCTAAATTGTCGTATAAGAATAATCATTTGATTTTTAAAGATGCTTATCATACTGAAATGATTCATCTGGAAGAGATTGATATTCTATTGCTTGAAACGACGAATATTGTATTGACGACGATGTTGATTGAACGCTTAGTCGAGAGAAATATTTTAATTATTTTTTGTGATGAAAAACGTTTGCCAACTGCAATGCTGACGCCTTACTATGGACGCCACGATTCTAGTTTACAGCTGACAAATCAAATTGCTTGGGACGATGATGTCAAATGTGATGTTTGGACAACGATTATTGCCCAGAAAATATTAAATCAAAGCATATATCTTGGTGAATGTTCTTTCTTTGAAAAATCCCAATCTATTATGGAGTTATATCACGGATTAGAGCCTTTTGATCCCAGTAATCGTGAGGGACATTCTGCAAGAATTTATTTTAATACCTTGTTTGGAAATGATTTCTCGCGTGAGCAGGATAATGACATAAATGCTGGGTTAGATTATGGATATACTTTGTTGTTGAGCATGTTTGCGCGTGAATTAGTTGTTTGTGGTTGTATGACGCAATTTGGCTTAAAACATGCAAACCAATTCAACCAGTTTAATCTGGCTAGTGATATCATGGAGCCATTTCGTCCAAACATC
>CAZPYI010000006.1:0-29109 GCA_964590305.1 uncultured Streptococcus sp. | reverse complement strand
TTAAAAATAATCTAATACAAAATAATTGTAACATTTATAAAATGACATGGCAAGCGATATCATATTCTATATAAAAGCAAATCATCTTTTCTTATTTCGTGACATATCTACTAAAATAAAATCACGTAAAGCAACTAAGAAATTGGCGAATCAAAAATACCCCAGAACCGAATTCTTGGAGTCCAGGTTCTGGGGTCAGTACAAAATAATACTCTCTTTTTAAGCAGCGAAACTTTTTCTAGATACGTAATCTTGATGTTACTTCTGATTAATAAGCGCTATTATCCAGAGAATAATATAAGGGCCCAGTATGATGGCATGTATTTTCCAATACATTTTGAAGAGAGCGAGCGTTTCTCGAATCCAAGCACTTGGAAGATAGTAAAAAGCAGTTCTTGAACCAATACTTCGTCCTTTCAAACCGACTCTTCTCATATAGATACCGGCTCTTAAAGAATGAAATGAATTGGTTACTATGATACTTCGGTAAGTTTTCTTCTCTTTTTTTCCTAAAATACTTTTAGCCTGATTGAGATTTTCAAAAGCTATGGCCGAGTTATTTTTAACACCCAAACTTTCCTGTGATACATTAGCTAGCTTTACATTTTCGAGCCTAGCCTGAGCTTCAAACGCACTCTTCTCCCTTTCATCTAAAACACTCTTAGTAAAACTGAGATTTTCAAAAGTTGTGGTTGATTTATTTTCAATAATGATATCAGTCTGTGGTATATCGTGTTCAATTAGATACCGAGCCATCGCCTCTGCCTCAGAATTTTTTTCATCCGAACCTTGACCACCTGACACAACAATTTTTGGTGCTTGTTCAAATTTTTTATAAATGGTCTTCCCTTTTTCTAGACGTTGTGCTAAAAGAGGTGGAACTTTATCATTAATCAATCCAGACCCAAGTACGATAATATAATCAGGCTTTTTTATTATTGGAAGGCTATTATAAAACAAACCATAAAGAATGTAGGATAGATAAAAATACGTCCCATAAAATAACAGAGTATTGAGAAAAAGAACAAGGGGAGATATGAAACTAAGAAAAAAAGCAATGATAAGAGCTAGTCCATAGAGAAGAGATAAGAGGTTGGCAAGGCGCATCCCTTCAAATCGCATCATTTGACGACCATTAAAAATAAGATAGAGTGTTGACAAGATAGTACTTATAGGGATAAGAAGGAGAAACCCAATGACTATCATCAAAGCTGATTGCTGAGAAACCCTCTCAACGCCTACAACTAGAAAACCTGAAGACACAACCAAGAATGTAATTAAAGTAAAGCTTAACAAATAAGCATTGATTAATCTTCTAGAATCAGAAAGAACTGATAGGGTAAATATAAGTGCTGGAAGAAGCCATATAAGATGAAGTAGCATAATCGTCGAAACCTTTCTATCAAAGCTACTCCAAGTATATCATAAAGTAATTTATCAATACACCTGATTGACCGCTCTGTCATTTGATATTTTAATGAAGATTACACTCTTCCATCAAAAGATAGACATAAAAAGCAAGAAAAAAAACAAGCTTTATATAATCTGCTTGCATTGAAAATTGGATAAATAACTATCCCAAGAGAATTCTAAACTATGTGACTCCTATGAGCTATAATCTCTAGTTAACCTACACTTGACATGTAATTTATCATCAGAAAGTTTTGCCAAATATTAAAGATTGCTCAACAGCGAGCTTTTATAGAGATTCCCAACTTAATCGTCCCTATCTCTTCTACGCTTTTCTTCTTCTCTTGAAATGTCGCTAGATAGTCTAATCGCAGGTAAAATAATAAATACACATGTAAATACAACAAACGAAATAGCTACTATCAAAAACACTTTCATATCACATTTCTTCCTTTGTAATTAACCAATCTAATCTAATAAAAAGGTAGTTTAATAAAAAACCACCAATAATTTACTATATTCCATTTTACAACTTCACTAAGCAGAAGATAACCCAAAAGCCATCTAAATTATACTTTTACCTTCTCATACTTATCGTTCAAAAATTCACAATAAATAGTTGCTCTAACACCCTTGATAATAGCTAATTAGATTTTTACTAATTATTGCCTTTTATCTTTATCGGATATACGACTTCCCTACAATTATAGGATAAGAATTTCAAGCATATAAAATGCTATTTAACCTGCATTTATAGTACCAATCATTTTGACTTTCCAGCTATTTCACGCTATAATAAGGTGTCTAATTTTATTATTTTTGATTTAACTTTTTGTTAATTTGATTGTCTAATACACTTTTTGTTTCTTTACAAAGTTCAAAAGAATAATTCTATTCCAATTAGTGTGGTTTTTTGATAATATAATAAATACTCTCATAATATGAAGAGTTGTTTTTATAACCAAAAGGTTATATTATGTTTCGTGAACGTTTAAAATCATTGAGAAAAGAAGCAAACCTTACACAAAAAGAACTTGCAAGAAAGCTTAATATCTCCCAACCACAATATGCTAGGACAGAGAGCGGCGGTAGAAACCCCTCTACAAAAACCATTGAAAAGTTTGCTCTATTTTTCAATGTTTCAACTGATTATCTACTCGGTAATACTGACATCAAAAATCCTACGGAAAACTTGCTCAAAGATGCCGAGGTCCTTTTTCAAAACACTGTTTCTGAATTGAACTTAACTAAGATTCAAGAAGAGCGGTTTAAAGAGGATATTACAAAATTTATCGCACAAAAACGACAAGATTTCGAAGAAGACCAACGTAGTCACTTGTAGTCATGTTTATTAAACTACTTTTAGGTGCCAATTCATTTAGCACAACAAGATAGTGAGGTGCTCTATTTTTAAAAAAGTAAAGACTTATCACACTAAATCCGATTAATTTACAAAAAGCAGACAATATACCCATAAATTTCTCTATAAAAGCATCCATCTCAAAATCGGGTGCTTTTATAATTTATAATGGTTTGATTAAATTAAACCATCTATAGTAAGGTCGCTTCAAAAAATGCGGAACAAATCTAAGTGAATTTTTTAAAAGCGATAGCAGCACTCTGTCCACATCGCCATAGAAGTAGATATCATATACTTTAGAGCTGGGCATCTTGCATATTTTTTAGACTTTAGCTATACTAATATATGCTGGTTGATTTAGTAAATCAATTAGCATAGTCTAAAAGAAAGGTCGCTTACTTTGCGAAAATTATTCTTTTTAATTGCATTTCTCATTTTGAGCTATCTTTCACTTTTTACTGGCGTAGGGTCTGTCAGTGTCATAGATATTTTACACGATGCTCCTCAAGCTAAACTCTTACTTTTTGCCACTAGGATTCCCCGGACAATCAGTCTTCTTCTTTCAGGTGGGATATTGAGTGTTTCTGGATTACTAATGCAAAATCTTGTTCAAAATAAATTCGTCGCACCGGATACCATGGGTACAATGGATAGTGCGCGTCTAGGGATGCTTGTTGTCATGTTAGTCTTCCCAAGTGCGCCTTTACTTGCCAAGTCAAGCATTGCCTTCGTCTTTGCTTTGCTAGGTACCCTGATATTTCTTAGTTTGGTAAGATTCTTACCTCAAGAAAATAAGATTACCATCGCTTTGATTGGTGTCATGTTTAGCAATATTCTTGGAGCTGTAGTCAACTTTTTTGCCTACCAGTTCCAGGTAACACAAAACATTTCAAGCTGGCTCCAAGGTAATTTTGCATTAGTTATGCGCGGTGGCTACGAATTACTATATATTGCCATTCCTGTTTTTCTACTCATTTATTGGTTTTCTAAGCAATTTATGCTAGTTTCATTAGGTAGTGACTTTGCAGAAAGCTTAGGTTTAAACTATGAGCGAATGCGTTTGATTGGTATCGTTCTTGTCGCTATTTCGAGTGCGCTTGTTCTCGTTTTAGTCGGCAATATTCCTTTCTTAGGAATCATCATTCCCAATCTCATCAGCTTGAAGTACGGGGATTATATGCCAAATACATTGGCAATTACTGCTGGCTTTGGCAGTTTATTTTTGATGTTTTGTGACATTCTTAGTCGCACAGTGATTGCGCCATATGAAATCCCTGTCAGTGTCACAGTAGGCATTATTGGTAGTATCTTATTTATCTGGATTCTTTTTCATGAGACTAGAAGCAAGAATTAAAGTAGAAAATAGCATTGAGACAATGCACATATATAACAATAAGTAAATTTCAAAATATATCCAATCTGTTGGCGACCAAGAACACCTGACTAATAGACTGTGGAACCTTCTATTTTCTTGATTGTCGCAAGCAGACTTAGCTTTTTCACCAAGAATAAGCAGATATTTTTGAAATTTGCATGACCTATGATTGCAAGTCATAGGTGTATCAGATGATACCAACTAGCATCAGATACATTTTCCAGATGATGGGTTGGCCTCAAATCATTAGAAATGAAGTAACACCTATTTTTCCTATCAAAGTTTTCACTGATAATGATTCTTTAGTGGAGAAGCTCTGTTAGGAAAACTTTACTTCAGTCTAGAAAGGGGGAAAATAATATCAGGCACACAAAATCGCCATTCAAAACAATTATCATACTGCTTCTATTAATTGTTCTTAGTAGTATCATCTATCTAACTTGGAATACTTATGGTAATTGGGCATTTGCCTTTCAACTAAGAGGGAAAAAGCTTCTCGCTTTTCTACTTGTCGGTTCCGCAGCAGGTTTTTCAACAGTCAGTTTTCAAACTCTTGTTCAAAATAAATTTTTAACACCAAGTGTTCTTGGATTGGACTCTCTTTTTGTGCTGATTCAAACGATGAGCTTCTTCTTACTCGGTAGTAAGCTCACCCAACAGTCTGACTCACCACTGGTTTTTATGGGTAATATTTTGCTAATGATGATTCTCAGCAGTTTCTTAGCTCACGTATTATCTAAAAAAATCACTGAAAATATTTTCTTAATCTTAATGCTTGGTATGATTTTTGGAACACTGTTTAGAAGCTTCTCTACTTTTTTCCAAATTTTGATGGATCCTAATGAGTTCCAAATTTTGCAGGGGAAGACTTTTGCAAGTTTTGGTAATGTTGATACTAGCCATATGCTGATCGCTACAATAATCATCCTACTGGGTTGTTTCATTTTGTACGCAAAAGCAAAGGAACTAGATGTCCTATTACTTGGTTTTCAACAAGCGACAAGTTTAGGTGTCTCGGTTAAGCATTTGCAACTGTTAATTTTTTTGACAGTTGGCATGCTTGTTGCAACGTCAACAGCTTTGGTTGGCCCAGTGACTTTTCTAGGTTTTATGGTCTCAAATATATCATATCAGTTGTTCCAAACCTATAAACATCAGCTGATTTTGCCTGCAAGTGCACTTACTGCCATTCTCTTTTTGGTTTTGGGACAATTTATTTTCGAACAATTGTTAGAATTATCTGGAACTTTATCCATGATAATTGAGTTTACTGGCGGAACTTACTATATTTGGCAATTGGTACGAAAACGCGGGCAAATATAATCAGTATGATGTGAGATGACAAGACAGATTTGAAAGCGTTTAGGATGATTTTTGTTTGTTCTAACCACTTCCTGATACTATGTTATTATCTTGCACTGGATAAGGAGACCTATGATTTCAACGAATAACATCCAAAAAAATTATGGAAAAGAAAGTGTATTAAAGGATATTGATGTCTCATTGGCCAGTGGGAAATTGACTGCATTTATTGGCCCAAACGGTGCAGGAAAAAGTACTTTACTGGCTATTATGTCACGCCTACTTGAACAAAGCACAGGTGATATCTATCTGAAAGAAAAAGAACTGAAAAGTTGGAAGCAAAAAGAATTAGCAAAGGAACTAGCTGTTTTAAAGCAGCAAAATAATATCCCAATTAATATTAGCGTCAAAGAACTTGTCAGTTTTGGACGTTTTCCATATCAACGTGGAAAATTATCTACCAAAGATCAAGAAATCATCAACGATGCCATTAAAACTATGGGACTTGAACCCCTGATAGATAAGTGTATTTCAGAAATTTCTGGTGGTCAATTACAACGAGCTTACATTGCATTAATCTTGGCTCAAGACACCGACGTTATTTTACTAGATGAACCTTTAAATAATCTAGATATGAATTATGCTGTTTCAATTATGCAATTTTTACAAAAATTGGCACATGAAAAAAATAAGACAATTGCTATTGTGATTCATGACATCAATTTTGCAGCTAGTTACGCTGACGAAATTGTCGCTATGAAGGACGGACAACTATTTAAAACGGGAAGCACTGAAGAGGTCATTCAAAAAGAGGTACTAAGCGAGCTTTATGACATGCCGATTCGAATTTGTAACATTGAAGGCAGACGTTTCTGCCTATATTATTAAAAAATTACTGGAATACAATATATATTAGGAGATCTTATGAAAAAACTAGTTACCTTATCTGTTGCAACTGTTATTGCAAGCTTACTATTGGTTGGCTGTGCATCAACTTCAGAAAAAACAGAGACTTCAACTGATGCAAAAATGACAGTCACCGACTCTTTAGGAGAAAAAGTCGACGTTTCACAAAACCCTGAGAAGGTTGTTGTTTTTGACAATGGCTCTTTAGACACTTTGGATGCTCTAGGTGTTGGTGACTCTGTCGTGGGTGCAGCTACTGATAGTTTACCTAACTACTTGTCTGATTACAAGAATGTTGACAGTGCAGGAGGTATTAAAGAACCTGATGTTGAAAAAATCAACTCACTCAATCCAGGCTTAATCCTAATTTCAGGTCGCCAACAAGACTACAAGGATCAATTAAATGCTATTGCACCAACACTTTATCTTGATTCATCATCTGGCGACTACTGGGAGAAAACTCAAACAAACGTCACTACTTTGGCAAAAATCTTCAATAAAGAAGATGAAGCAAAAAAAGAAATTGCTAGCCTTCAAAAAAACATAGATTCACTGAGATCAAAAGCTGAAGCAAGTAGTCAAAAAGCGCTTATTCTCTTGGTAAATGATGGTTCTCTATCAGCTTATGGTGCTGGATCACGATTCGGTGTCATTCATGATGACTTTGGTTTTGCACAAGCAGATGAAAATATCGAAGTTTCTACACATGGTCAAAGCGTTTCTTATGAGTATGTTTTAGAAAAAAATCCAGATATTATCTTTGTGATTGACCGCTCTCAAGCAATTGGTGAAGACACATCTAAAGATAACATCTCTGAAAACGAACTTATTAAAGAAACAAATGCGGGTAAAAACAATAAGATTGTCACACTGCAACCAGATGTATGGTATTTAAGCGGTGGTGGCTTGGAATCAACTAAATTAATGATTGAAGATGCTGAAAAAGCATTAGACTAATTTCAGTAATAGATTATAAAACAAAAAAGTCAGATGAGATTCAATCTGACTTTTTTTGATATTTAAAATAGTTTACTTACCACATATTATGATTCAAAATGGACTATCCATCAGTAAAAATTGAGCTATAAAGGTGAATTTATAGAATCATTCTTTCGCTATGGGTCTCAATACTTTCTTTGGTCTCATCGACAAGTTCTTGCAGGCTTATTGTTGACATCTGCTTTTCTACTTGTCTTTGCAGTTCATGATAATGCTCCTGTAACACTTCTGGAAATGCCACGCCTACATTGCAAGATTTAGAAGTATTCATATCAATTTTTAATAAATCACCTTGATTGTCAATAGCTTTGTAGACATCCAAAACTGTCAAATCATCCAAGTTTTTATTAATTGAGACACCTGACTTTCCTCGTGTGAGTGAAATAATTCCTGCTTTACTTAATTGACTTAACATTTGACGCACTAGACTGGCATTACTATTCAAGCTGGAAGCGATGCGCTGACTGCTACACGCTTCGTCCTTATGAATCTCCACATAAACTAAAATCTGTAATAAATCACTTAACCTATTATTTGCCATGCCATCTCCGAAATTTCTACTATCCACAAGAAAAACGGCAATTACAGACCAATTTTAAGCGTGGAAAAGTTTTGCTTTTTTAATGTCTTCTACAGTTTGAGCGCCTGCTAATTGCATGGTGATCTTTAATTCATCATTCAAATGCTCTACCACACCTTGAACACCTTGAGCACCACCAAGTGCCAGACCATAAATAACTGGACGAGCAAGAGCTACCAAATCTGCACCACTTGCCAATGCTTTGAAGACATGGGAACCACGACGGACGCCACTATCAAAAACGATAGGAACACGTTTGTTGACACATTCTGCTATTGCTTGTAAAGTATCAAAGGAAGCAGGTCCCCCATTTAGTTGACGTCCTCCGTGATTAGAAACCCAAATGCCTTGTGCGCCAGCTTTAATAGCAATGTCAGCATCATCTGGATCTTGTACCCCTTTTACAAATACTGGTAAGTGTGTATAATCTGCAATGCGTCTAATATCTTCTGGAAGAATACGTTGCGCTGCTGCTGCATAGATTTCGCTAATTCCCATGCCTTCACTGGCTTCAGCCAATTTGGCAAGATTTCCCATAGGTAGTGGAAATTGGAAGTCATTAACAATGTCAGCCTCGCGATAGCCACCCAAAGTTGAATCAACAGTCAATATAATAGCTTTCACACCAACCGCGATAGCTTCATCTAACCACGTTTCATTGACTGACCAGTCTTTACTCATATAAAGTTGGAAGAATTGCGGAGCCCCTTTTCCTGCTTCTGCAGTTTCTGTAATGGTTGTCGTCCCATAAGTGCTTTGTGACATAATAGTACCCGCAGCTGCCATTCCTTCAGCTGTTGCCATTTCACCACGCGCATGTGCCAAACCTTGTGCTGCTGCAGGCGCCATAATAATTGGCATTGTAAGTTTTTGACCAAAAATTTCAGTTTCTGTTGAAGGATTTTCGACACCTGTTAAAACACGTGGAACAATCTGAACATGATTGAAAGCTTCTGTGTTTTCCTTAATAGTCCAACCGTCCTCTGAACCACCCACAATATAACCAAAACCACCTTGCGGGATGATTTGCTTTGCTTTAGCTTCTAAATCACTTAAATTAACGATTTTGATTTTTTCTTCACGATCTGATTGGTTGTAACCATTTGTAATTGTCATTGTACTGCCTTCTTTCTTGGGTTGTTATATTTTTTATAACACCTTTCGAAGATAATCATAATACTTTGCTATTACTTTGTCAACAACTTGACTCAAAAATATAGTGACTATTTTCAATCCTTATCAAAACCAATTGTATCTTCTAAGTCAAATCTTTTGGATTGAAAATGTATAAAAGTCATATCCTTTGATTTTCCAATAACATAGGATAGCAATAAGAGACTAATGAGTGTCCCTTCTCTGACAAAAAGTTCTAGACCAAATACTAATGAAACAGAAATTGAAAGTATCACACTAACAATATCAACCGAATAGCGGTAAAAAGAGAAGGTTTTCTTTGTTCTTTTTTCTAGTAATTGACAACATTTTTCGATTGGAAATTTTAGTATACCGTAATGTAAGGCTCTCCCTGTTCCAAATCCAGCAATAACCGTTCCTAAGACAAATACTAATAGCCTTAAAAAGTAATTGTTGATTTCAAATGGCATCAAGAGTGTGTAATAAATGAAATTGATGACACTGCCAAAACAAATTAACGAGACGAAAATCAAGAAATATTCTTTCCAATTCTTCTTTGTATCAATGAGAAGGCATATTCCCAAGAACATTAAATTAAGAACAGTCGTCACCGTACCAACTTTTATCCCAGAGACTGCTGATAAAGCAACGTTAATCGAGTTAAAACTACTAACACCAATTGCTGCTTTGATAGTTAGACTTATTCCCAAGGCAGCCAACATATAAAATACAATTGATAGCAGATATTTTTTAATCATTTGTTTCCTCCAAATAGTTTTTATACTAAGAGTTTAACTGTATTTTGCTATAATAAATATGAGAAATCTCATATTTTGGAGGAATCATGGAAAAACTTTTAATGACAACAATTGACTCTCATAAGCTACCAAATCTTTCTGAAGATATTTTAAATGATTCTGTCATCATGCAATTCAACCATAACGAGCACATTATCAGAGCAAATCAGAGCCTTCCCTTTTTATTTTTCATCCTAAAGGGGAAGGCAAAGGTTACCTTCTTGCAAGAAAATGGCAAGAGCGTCTTGTTGCATTTTCCTAAGGAAAATGATTGGATCGGTGAATTAAGCTTCATAGGTGTCGAGGAAGAGACAAAAGATGTTGTCTCTATTGGGAAAACTGTCTGTTTAGCTATTCCGTCAAGAATAGTAACTGATAAATTACTTGCTGATAATTCTTTTCTCAAATTAATAGCTAGGTTTATTGGCCGAAAACTCCTCGATCGGACGGAGCATTTTTCAAAAAATCAAGGTTATGACCTCAAATTTAGATTGGCAACTTTCATCATTGATGCTTCAAATGATAACCACTATGATGAACCTCATACCATTGTTGCAGACTATCTTGGCGTGAGCTACCGCCATCTTTTACAAGTCTTTAAAGATTTCCAAGAACAAGGTTATATTACTAAAATCAAATCCCACCGCTACACTATCAATAAACAAAAACTGTCTAGTCTTTATATAGACTAATAATCAGGTTACCTTATCTAATAACTTTCATAAAAAAGAGGTGTCTCAGCACTTTTCCAAGTACTAAAACACCTCTAATTTTTATAATCCGACATAGCTTCACTAATCACGATAAGCTCTGTTTCTATCACATTGCATGAAGAATAAATCCTTGCCATTACTTAGTTTTTCACTGTATTAGCGGTATTAACGAAGCTTGAATCAGGCTTTGAGTTGTAGACATCACGATCTAATGCATCCATATTATTTGCCACTAACATAGCTACAAAGACGTCATTGTTAACATTGAGGAAGGTTCTAAACATACCCGCAAACCAGTCTACCCCAATTAGTAAAGCAATTGATTCTACTGGCAAGCCAACCGATGTTGCTAAAAAGGTTGCTACAACTGCTGAACCACCGGGAACAGTGATTGTTCCCAAAGTTAGCATAACTGCCAAACCAATACCTGTTAGTAGTTTGAATAGAGGTAAATCAATACCTGCGCTTTGTTGCAAGAACATAATCATAACAACATAACACATTGCAGCGCCAGAGCTACCCATTGTCATTCCTACACTCATTGTGAAGTTAGCGACATCACGTTTGACACCGAATTTTTCAATCGTGTCTTTAAGTGCTGTTGGGAATGTAATTGCCGAACTTGTTGTTGTCAGTGCAATGACAGACATTTGTACAAATTTTTGTGGTAATAAAAATGGATTGATTTTACAACGAACTGCAACAGTTATAGACATAACCAACATCATTACTACGACACCGATGAAAAGAATACCTAAATATTTGAGCATTGGAATCATAATGCTAAAGCCAACGGTTCCTGCAACATTTGCCAACAAGCAGAAGATTCCGATTGGAGCAATTTTCATAACGGCTTGAATAATATTTAAAGTAATATCATTGACACTTTTGACAAAATCTAAAACCAAGGTATTTTCTGTCTTCTTGACAGCTTGATTTAAACCGATACCAAATAATATCGAGAAGATAATAATTGGAATCATATCGCCATTTGCCATAGCTTGAAAAATATTTGTAGAAACAAAGTTAACTAATGTTTCTTGAAGTCCTAAGGCAGCTGTATCAGCGTCAACTTGAAAAGCTTCAGCAGCCGACATCCCTATCCCTGGTTGAATAATAACTGATAAAAAATAACCAAGTGCAGCTGAGATACCAGTAAAGACTAGAATCCATTTAAACGTATTGAGGCCCATTTTAAAACCAATGCCACTCTCCGATTTGTCACGCCCCATATCTCCGATTGCCGAAATGACTGAAGTCATTACCAAAACAACAACCGACATTTGAATGAGTCGAATAAAAATGTCACCGATAAACTTAAGATTTGAAGACCACTCACCTACCAAAGAGCCAAATACGACTCCAGCTATTGTTGCAATAACAATTTGAATGGTTGTCGACTGTTTGATTTTTTTCATGTTAACAACTCCCCTTTTTTTAATTGACTTTATTATAGCAACATTCTTTCTGAGTTTAATTGGATTATATAGACATAATTGTGCATTCTTTTGTATTGAATAACTAAAAATATATTACATTAAACTAAAACTTAAAGCATCACCGGTTCACGATGATGCTTTCTTGTAATTATAGATAAAGGTAATCAACCCAACAACTAGTAAAATAGCTGCTAACCAAAAACCAACTTGCATAGTTCCAGCTATGTCAGCTAAAATTCCAGTCAATAAAGGCGCTAAAACACTCGCTGACATACCAACAAAATTTAAACAACTTAAGGCAGTAGTCAATTGATTTTTGGGTGCATTTTTTCCAACATAGGCAATTAATAATGGATCCAAAGCCAATTTTCCAAAAAAGCCATAGATTAATAAGGCAATCGAAATAAGAACCAAAGATTTGGCACTAGCAATAAATAAAATCGCCACAACTGAAATTGGAATTAGTATTTTAAGATAAAACAGTGTGGTTTTAAATTTATCACTGATATGAGCAATTAATAACATGCTAGGTAAAGCAGCCCACGGCACAAAACTTGAAATCCAGCCAACTTGTCCAAGTGGAACACCTCGCTCAGATATTAAAAATTTAGGCAACCAAGTCACAATAACAAAATAAGCATAAATCGAGGCAAAATTGACTATAAAACTTGCCATTAATTGTCGATTTCTAAACAAATCTATCATTTTTGGTTTTTCTATCACTTGATGCGAATCTACTTTGACTTTTTCTTCATTTGGCACAATCCGCTTAAATAAGAAAAAGATCAGTAGAGAAGGTAAAACCAAAATCAAATAAGGAAAATGCCAAGGTAACTGGTGAATCAAAACGAGGTTAGTGGATAATAAGTAACCAAATGACAAACCAAATGCCATCCCAGAATTAATGATGGCGTTAGCCAAAGTCCGTCTGTTTTCTGGAAGCAGACGATAGGTTAGACTATATTGTGGCCCATAGTATAGTCCTGCAAACAACCCTGCCAGCCCTTGCAGTATGATATAGAAAACAATACTTTGATTTAGTCCAGTCAAAAGATTGACGAAGGCAAAAGCTACAAAGCAGACACTAAGGACTTTTTTTGACCCAACCAAGTCTGCAAATAAACCCGAGGGAATTTGCGCTAATGTATAAGTCAAAAAATAAACACTTGTCAACATCCCTAGTTGGGTATTATTGAGATCGTACTGATTTTGAATAACATCCATCAATGGATTTAATATCGAACGATTACTGTATAAGATAACCCAGCCAAAAAAGGCTGTAAAGACTAACCACTTCCAGGGATAGCTCCTTTTTTTCGTCTCCATCTACTCCTCACTCAGAATTTCCTGGTCACGATAATAATTAATAGCATAGTCCAAACCAGTTTGTGTCTGGATGTTTGGCATGTTGAAATAATTGACTGTCGCTGCAAAAATAGTTAGGAAATTTAGGATATCTGCCTGATTTGCAACGTATCCCATACTACCAATTCTCCAGATTTTTCCATGCATTGGCCCAAAACTTGAAGCAATTTCAAGTCCGAAGTTAGAAAGAAGAAAGGCTCTGACAACCTCACCATCAACACCTTCAGGGATTTCTACGCAAGTCATATTTGGCATTTCATGATCCGAATCCCCAAAAATCTTGAATCCCATTGCGCGTAAAGAGTCTTTAACTGCTGTCTGATGGAATAAATGACGATTGAATCGGTTTTCTAAACCTTCTTCAAGCGCAATTCTCAGTCCTTCACGTATCGCATAAAGCATTACGGTCGCTTCGGTATGATGATTTAAGCGCCTAACACTCCAATAATCCATTAATTGTGCCAAATCAAAATAATTGCTGCTAATAAAATTTTCACTGACAGAATCGTCGCTAACGCGAACACCCGCTTCAACACGTTTTCTTTGATTAACAGCATCAGCAAAACGGTCATTAAAAGTGATTGGTGTGATACCGGATGGAATGGACAAACATTTTTGAGCACCACCAACAACGGCGTCTACTTGCCAGTCATCCGTTTTGAAGTCAGCTCCCATAAAGGTTGCAACAGCATCAACAACTAAAAATCCACCTAATTTTCTAATCGCTGGTCCAATTTTATCCAAGGGTTGCATCCGTCCTGTCGAAGTCTCTCCGTGGACAAGAGCTACAACCTTTGGATGAAGTCGTTCGATTTCATCAATAATCGTCTCTTGGTCAAACACTGTTCCCCACTCGGTTTCGATTGTATGAACTTCAGCTCCAGCTCGTTCACACAACTCAACAAAGAGATGACCAAATCTCCCAAAGATAGGTACCAAAACGCTATCACCTTTTGAAATAATACTAGTAACGACCGCTTCCAACCCTGCTCGGCTTGTTCCATCAATCGTAAAAGCCCACTGATTAGTCGTTTGAAAAGCTTGACGGATTAAAGTCATCGTTTCATTCATAATCGTTGTGAAATCAGGGTCAAACTGCCCTAAAATACTTGCTGACATAGCACGACTAACTCTTGGGTCAACTGAAGTTGGACCAGGGGTCATAATTAGTCTTCTGCTAACAGATAATTCTTTCATTTTTTCCTCCATGATGGTATTAGTAGGCTAAATCATAAATAAATTGTTTAAAGACATCTTTGCCCTTCTCTAAATCCTCTGTTTTTGTGAATTCTAGTGGCGAATGTGATACCCCGTTAATACTTGGTACAAAAATTAAGGCAGTTGAAGTGATCTGATTCATGATTTGAGTATCATGCCCAGCGCCACTTGGCATGAGGTTATATGACAAACCTTTTTCATCACAAATGGTCTTCAAATTATTAATGTAAGTGTCATTCATTGCTTCTGAAGCAACATCTGTCCATTTATCAATGTCGATTTCTAATGTTGGCACATTTTCAATTTGTTTTGCGATTAACTCATGGATGAGACTTTCAAAAACTTGAAGCTCATCTGTATCTGTATGACGAATATCAATCGAGAAGGTTACACAATCTGGGATAACATTGCTAGCATTTGGTGAAACAGCCATTTCACCGACAGTGAACACAAAAGGAGCTCCCATTTTCAAGGCTACAGTCTCAAGTTGACTAATCAATTGTACTGCTTGTTTCAAGGGATCAATCCGCATCCACATAGGTGTTGTTCCTGCATGATTACTCTGACCTTTAACTGTGACTGTAAAGCGTTTTTGCGCAACGATAGCTGTCACAATTCCGATTTCTTTATTTAAGTGTTCTAAAACCGGGCCTTGTTCAATGTGAATTTCAGCGTAAGCCGAAGGTTGGATAGCACTTATCTTCGAAAAATCTTCAGTAAGTGATTGAATAGCTTCATCATGTGCTGTTTTAAATGAAACACCATTTTTATCAATTAAGTGATTGACATCATCACTTAATTGATTGGTGATATATTTAGAGCCGGTGAAGGTAAATGGGAATCGGCTTCCTTCTTCCTCACAAAACGACAAAATTTGAATTGTTTTTTTAGGTGCACCATATTCACTCAACAATTCTTTTAAAGCAACAACTGCTGTTACCACACCATATATACCATCATATTTCCCAGCATTGACAACAGAATCAATATGGCTACCAACAGTGACCGCACGCTCGTCTTCAGAGGCTCCTGTTTTTACAAGAATGACATTTCCGACTTCATCAAAACCACAATTCAAGCCCAAATCTTCACCCAATTCCAAGAGATACTTTTGTGCTTTCACCCAATTATCATCATAAAGCAATCTTGTTACACCCTCATGTTCGCCACTTGAAAAACAAGCTAACTCCTCAAGCATCTTATCAATTGTTACGTTTAATGATTTCATTTTGTCCCCTATCTACTATTGCATAAAATTATTATCTTTAGTATAATCAGAAAAAACCATGTTATCATTAGTTAAAATAGCCAAAAATAATAATAAATTAGTCTTTTTATACAACAAAGGAGGCATAGATGATTTTAAGTGAATTACTTTATTCTGAAGAAGCCAAAGATATCAAACTGGCGAATTCAAATGCAGATTTGTCAGTGGAAGTTATTACCATAGGAATGATGGAAGCGCCAGATATTTCTGATTTTCTAGTTGAGGGTCAACTGCTCGTAACTACAGGTTATCATTTCCAAGACAATGTCCCTGTCTTGCTTGACCTCATCAAAGAAATGAAAGAAAAAGGCTGTGCAGCAATAGGAATTAAAGAGAAACGCTATTTCGATCAAGTGCCCGATGACGTTATTCACTTGGCTGATGAACTTCGCTTCCCAGTACTTTTATTGCCCAAAGAAATTGGACTTTCTGTTATCGTTCGTAATCTTTTGCACCGACTATTAAGGTCACAAAGCGATTTATTGCGGAAAATCATTGATTATAACAACGAACTGTCCCATCTGATTCTAAAGGAAGAGCGAACAAATTTATTCTTAGAGAAAATTGCAACGATAATAAACAAAGATGTTTTTATCATCAACTCACATTATCAAATCACTCATTCCAATCGAAATATTTATTATCAACTAGATGAAATTGGCCAAAATTTAAAGGAACAGGTGGCAGCAGATTTACTAGAAGTTTCTGAAACCATTGACACCGATTTCAAATCAAAATCTGTAGTACTTTTACCAATTCAGACAAATTTCAAATCGGATATTGTCTTTTTAGGCATACTCGATTTTGAAAAAAACGATCCTTTTAGTGCTCTTTTAATCCAACAAATCATCAACTTGTTGAGTTTTGCCACCTTGCGTATCTCAATAAACCAAGAAATGAAACGTCAAATTAAAAGTGAGTTTTTGTCATCAATCCTGACAGAATCTCAAGATAGCAAGGTTCTAGAAGAACAACTGAAGTTTCAAGGAATTGATGCAACATCGTCCAATAAGTGTGCCATTATCAACTTACGACAACAAGATCTAAGCAGATTAGTAAACTTCCGCGTTATTCGCTTGATTCATGACTATACTGAATGGTTTTTTGGAGAGGAAGAAGCTGACACACAGATTTTCATTTATCGAGAAAAAATCATCATCTTTGCATCAGACAGATTCATCACTAAAGGGGTACTAGTCAAATTACAAGAATACCTCTATCAGCACTTTTCAGGCAGTTTTCTCTTTGATATTGGTTATTCGCATAGTAATTTATCCTTAATAGAGATGCCTGTTTTGTATCAAGAGGCACGGCAAGCACTTAGTTTAGGAGGGACAAAGAAAGTGTCCACTCTTCACGAATATCGCCCGAAAGCCATCTCCGAATTGCTACATCTCATCCCTGAAAATGAAGTAGACAGCTATATTGATAATCACCTATTCGAACTTATCAATCTCCCGCAGCAAGCTGAAAGTGAGGAGTTATTAGAAACACTTTATCAATACCTTTTACATGGCTGTTCCATCAGCAAAGTCGCAAGCAACCAATTCATTCATCGCAATACGGTCATTTATCGTTTAAAGAAAATTGAACACTACCTCAACATTTCGTTAGATGACTCGGATATTAGAATGCAAGTAATGATTGCATTATTGTTATTGCGGAAAGATCTATCCTGATTTTAATAAGTGACCGTTGTGTTTAAATGTTCAACCATTTTGTAATCACCGTCTTTGAAGCTAACAAGGGTAATCAATTTTGCAATACCCTTATTGTATTATATCAAAAACCATATGCCGTCTGCTTCTTTTCTTATAGAACTTATTAATGCTAAAAATTTACAGTTAAACCACCAACGACATAGACACATAAAATCCCCACAAACGATATGATTGCGGGGATTTTTTATTTTCAATAACTATTTTGTCTAACCTATTTTATTCATCCATAAGTGACACGTGCGCGCCGACAATTTTCCAACCATGTTCAAATTTCACCCATGTTTGCTGCTGCCTTCCGATTTTGTCAGTGTGCTGACGAGTAAATTCCGTAGAAGCTAGCGCAAATGTCGTCCCATAAGTTGTAATAACCGTATTTTTTAAACTTCGCATCAAGTTCTTAGAAGGTCTATTTTTTCTAAATTCCTTGATTTGACTATAGCCATACAAATCCTCACCTTGTCCAAATCTTATCGTTTCCTCCGAATGGAAAAAAAGATTGTCCAGCCTTGCGATGTCATTTGTCACCAAGGCTTTTTCATACTGGTAAAAAGCTTCCCTTACTTCATCAACAACAAAGGGGATGTTTATCGCCATCTGTTCTAAATCACTACTCATCTCAATCTCGCTCACTTTCTATCAACTTATTCTTCGCAAGATTTATCAATGCTAAATCACTGTTTTTCTTCCCAATAATTGACAATCCTAGAGGCAAAGTACTATTAGAAATTGGTAGTGATAGTTGAGGTAATCCCGCTAAACCTGCAATACTGGTGACTGCCATAGTATCTTGACGAATAGTTTCAACTTGATCAGCTGTGGAAGTTTTTAAAGGTGCGTAGCTGGTTGCAGAAGGAATAACAATCACATAATTTTGTGAAAGTTCTTCCATATAGTCTGTAAACGTTTCTTTCAACAGTAAAGCTTCTTGATATTTAGCATCTTTTTGCAATGTTTTCGCCCACTCAAAACGACTAGCAATATCTTCCCCAACTTTTCCTGCACCTTTATTATCCTCATACCATTGACCATAATTTTGGAAAGCTTCAATCCCTTGAATAATTCGGTAAGCATCAAGTAATTTTTCTAAGCTAAAGCGCTCAGGTAGCGACAGCATCTCTGCATCTTCCTTAAATACCTTTTTGTAGTAGGATATCGCTTGGTCTCTTAACTTTGGCTCAAGTGTATCAAAAGCATCTGTAATCATCAGGTATTTATCGGGAAGATTAGTCTTTTCATCAAAAAATACCTCTCCAACTTTGACCATTGTTTCAATATCGTTGGCAAAAAAACCTACCGTATCAAAACTCTGAGCCAGAGGGTAGACCCCTTTATTGTCAAGATTACGAAATGTCGGACGGATTCCAAAGATGCCAGTATAACTAGCTGGAACACGAATACTGCCTCCTGTATCAGTCCCCAGAGCAAAGTCAACAAGCTTACTGGCAACGGCTGACGAAGAACCGCTGGATGAGCCACCCGTAAGCCTATCAGGAGCATTGGGATTGAGTGGCTCCTTATAATGGATGTTGCTTCCTTTAATGCTCCACATAAACTCATCCGTTACAGTGATGCCTTTTAACAGCGCACCCTCTTTTAACAAGTTGATAATGATAGGCGACGTTTTCTTTCCCAGTTCATTCTGAGCTTTGAAAAATGGATTCCCTAGACTAGTCTGATGACCTTCTAACTCAAATAAATCTTTAACAGCAAAGGTCAAAGAATCCAAACGTCCGTTTTCAATTGGCAAAACAGTATAGTCTTTATCAATATATGGATTAGTCATAAGTCTCATATCTCCTTTGATTTGTCAGCATCACTATAGGCATTGAGGCATTACCCATGACACTTTCTTATATTTTGAACTGATGATATGTCATAAAATATAAGTCTATTATACCCATTAACTAGCTAAAATAACTGTTTAAATCATCTAAAATGCCATATTTTTTTGGAAAAATACCCAAAAGATAAGGAATTAAACAAAAAAGTAGCAAACTTTTGAAAAGAGCCTACTACTTTGATACTGTAAAAAGACTGGTTTAATAAGGGCAAATCTTCTCACCTCTCATCAGATATCTCTCTTTCGATAAATCACAAGACTTAATCCAATAAAGGTGATTGCAAAAATGAGCATTACCCAAGCAAACTGCCAGTGCATTTTGTCAACTGGTAAGCGTGGAATCCATTTGAAGGGAGACAGATTTTTTACCCAAGTTGGCAAATCCAACAGTTGTCCGACATAATCCATATAAAACGACACAACTAGAAGATACCAAGTGACCAGCCCATATTTGCGATTGATGGCAATCATAAGCAAGGCAAATCCTGCAAATAGGCAAACAGCTGGAAGATAGCACGCCGCCGTTTGCAACACTTGAGACCATGAAATCGGATTTGTCATAACCACTGATTGAGCGATATACAAACCAAGCGACACTGCAAATAGACAAATAATTCCGACACCTAGTCCAAGTATCAAGAAAGAAGTTTGTAGTTTAAGCCGACTGGTCTTATTCAAAAGCATATCCAAATTGCCAAGGCGCTCTTCCTTAGCTAAGCGATTTATAAAAGATACCATCGGAATCATAGCAAGAACTGCCATCTCGAGCATGATGGTTGCTAAAAATGAATCTGCTAGATTGACCCCTGAGCCTGCACTGAAAAATTGTTCCAGCATCTGATTGTCAGCAACAAACTTATCGATGTCCCCAAAAATAGAGCCATATAAAATCCCCAAAACAAAGGTACTGATTACCCAAATAACGACTTGGCTCTTCATTAAATTAAAGGCAAAACCAAACGTTGTATGCAGGAGTTTATTTTCTTTGTACTTCTTTTCTCTCCAAGTAATATATCCTGCACCAAGGTCACGTTTCCCCTGCAATAGCATTGAAAGAGCAAAGAGTGCTAGGGCAACTAGCACCATAAGCGCTAAATAAAGCCAAGAATTTCTGACAAATGGGCTTGTCATGTAAGTCCAAGATAGAGGATTGAATCGCGACAAATCAATTGCGCGAATATCCGTAATTGCGCGAAGGGCATAAAAAACACCAAGCACAAGCATAGACGCAGTAGTGGCAGTTGAGGCATTATCAAATAGTTGCGCAAAGAGTAATCCTAGCATGGCAAACATCAAACCTGAACCACTCAAAGCAAAAGCATAAAGGAAATTTCCTTCTAAAGTAAAACCGTTGTCAGCACCCATCAACCCATTCTGTAAAAAAGCAATTCCAAATCCTGTAACAAGTGAAAAAAGAAACATTTCAACAGCAATACTGATAGATATGACATGCCGACCTACTGGAAAACTGCCTAGAAGCTCCGTCAGCCCTTCATCTTCTTCGGCTCTCGTGCGTGAAATAGTATGGAGAACCATCACAACGATAACTATCAAAGCTGTAAACAAGAGCATTTCTTGTGCATAAAAAGCTGCAATTGTAACATTATCGGCGGTAGCAAATGTCGGACCACACAAAGCAATCATTGCTGGATTTTGAAGAGTAGCATACATGCCTAGTATTTCCACTTGTGATGAAAACATGGAAGTCATGACCGTTGAGAAAACTGATGCAAATAAAATAAGTGCGACCGCAGTGATGCTAAGTTTAAAAGCATCTCTTTTCAATGTGTTTTTGAAAATAAGAGAGAAATTTTTCATGACTAATCTCCTTTTTCATATTTGCCCACAAAAAGTTCTTCAAGGGTAGGTGGCACGTTAGAAATACTCCTAATTCCTTGATCTGACAAGAATTTCATGACTGCTGCTGTGGCATCATCTTCCAGTCTAAACCGTGCCGTTTGCCCAGTGATAACCAAGTCATGGATCCCTTTTAACTGATTCAGATTAGCCAAATCACCAGATACAGATACTGTCACTTTTGATTGGGATAAATGTCGCATATCAGCAATCGAGCCGATGTCAATAACATTTCCTTCTTTGATAATAGCGACACGGTCTGCCAGATTTTCCACCTCTGACAAAATATGTGAACTCAAAAGAACTGCTTTCCCTTCTTTTTTTAGACGACGCACTTCTGTCTGAAAAACAGATTCCATCAAAGGGTCTAAACCACTTGTAGGCTCATCAAATATATACAGGTCTGCATCCGTTGAAAGTGCTGAAATTAAGGCAATTTTTTGACGATTCCCTTTTGAATAAGAACCTGATGTTTTATTAACATCAAAATCAAATCTTTCAATTAATTCTTTTTGCTTGGATAAGTCAACATTTTTTCGAAGCTTTGAAAAGAGCAACAAGATATCGCCACCTTTCATGTTTTTCCAAACATTCGTCTCTCCTGGAACATATGCGATATTCTCATGAATAGAGTCTGATTGCGTGAAAACATCTTTCCCAAATATAGTTGCCGACCCGCCACTTGGTCTGAGAAGTCCTAGCAAAATACGGATAGTCGTGGATTTCCCAGAGCCATTTGGACCGATAAATCCCAAAATTTCTCCCGAATTTACAGTAAACGAGACGTCATTTAAAGCCCTAAATTTACCAAATGTTTTTTCCAAATGATTGATTTTTACAACTTCCATCTTTGTCTCCTTTTCCATCTTTACTTTTTCTTCATTATACTGCTGTAATCATAAAGATTCAATCGCTTACTCAAGAAAAAAACAGTCATCTTCAAAATAAAAAACACTCCCTTTAAAAGAGTGTTATATTGCATATTACAAGCTAACTAATCAAGTAATTATCACACAATTATTTGAAGCGTGCTTCTAATTTTTCTTGGTGTGCGAGCATGATGTCATCAAGTGAAATCTCATACTTATCCGCAATGATGAAGATATTGTCTAGAACATCTCCCAGCTCTTCCCTGATATTATTGAGATTTTCCTGCTCAGACCCTTTTGTCTCATCTGGTCTATCTCTCCCAATTTCTTTTTTTCGAATAGCCTGAGCAAGCTCTCCAACTTCCTCACTTAGGAAATTACACCTGATAAATAAATCATACTGATACCAATTCCTTTTCTTGTAAAAATCACTCACCCATTTTTGATAATCCTCTAGATTCATATTATCTCCCTTGACATTTTATATTTTAGACAAGTAATAATATACCACATTGCAGCGTCATAAACAAGCCGACACACCATATATGGTGTCTGTTTTTTATATAGATACCACATATAGAATTTTAGTGATTTTTCAAAAAAGTATTGACTTCATGTTAGATGACAAAAAGGCAGACAAAGTCTAACTCTTCACACTTATATATAGAAAAGAAGGCTTGGGGACAGCCTTCTTTTCTCATAACAATTTCAAGATAAATTTCCAAAATATCTAAAACACATTTAGGTAAAAGACAAGTTAATCTGTCTCATTGGATGGCAAAGTTTGCATAAGGGCAAAAAAATATTCAGCTTTACCTGTACTAAAATAATCATACCAAGATTCTAACGTATCGGATTGGAAAACATCCAAATGTTCAATAATTTGCTTTGTCCACAATAAAGAGGCCGTAGGACCTGCAGTAATGAGGTTGTTAATTGCCACAGATGGCTTGTCTATATAGAAAGCTTGCCCTCTATAATTACTAGAAACCATTTCAAGAAATCCTAACCCATTACTAGTATGGAGACGCTCATCCAACAGTCCAAAGTTAGCAAGGGCAGCAGTCGCACCACAAATAGCGCATACCATATAACCTAAAGAGAGAAATTCGCCAGCTTTCTCAATGATAGTCTTATGTTTGGGGTCATTCCATGTGTCTGCCCCTGGTAAAATTAACACACTGGTTTCACTTACAACGATATCACCAGGTAAACAATCTGCTACTATTGACAATCCGCCCATTGTAATAATTGGTTCCTTAGAATAGCTAACCATTTTCAGTGTTATTGATGGTGCTCCCTTTTTAAAAAAACGACCCGAATTTAGTTCTGAAGTAATATGTCCCAATTCCCAGTCAGCTAAGGTATCAAGAGCGTAAATATAAATTGTAATCATAAAATTCCTCCACTTTCTCTTTCTTATTAAGAATTATTATCTCCTTACTTTTATAGTATACCAAGTGATTGTTGACACCATTATGGCAACAATATATAATAAAAAAAAGAAAGTTTGAAAGGTCATGTCCAATGAAAGTCGGAAGGCTCATCAGTATTATTATGATTCTTCTTAATAAAGAGCGCATTAGTGCACAGGAATTAGCAGATACTTTTGAAGTGTCAATCCGCACAATTTACCGTGATATGGATACTATTAATCTGGCAGGGATTCCTATCCGTTCAACATCAGGTGTGAGCGGAGGTTTTGAGATTATGCCAAATTACAAGATTGATAAAAAAGTCTTTTCAACTGCCGACCTTTCCGCAATCTTGATGGGCCTATCTAATCTTTCAAATATGATGACAGGTGATGATTTAGCAAATGCTCTTGCTAAGATTAGAAGTTTTATCCCTACTGACAAGGCTAAAGATATTGAATTAAAGACAAATCAGATATATATCGATTTAAGTCCTTGGATGAATAATAAGGATATACAGCCCAGTTTAGAACTCGTCAAAACTGCTTTACAGTCAAATAAACTCTTTTCATTTGACTATACAGATCAACATGGAAATAAAACGACACGAACAGTTGAATTATATCAAATCGTATTAAAAGGAAACCATTGGTATACACAAGGGTATTGCTATCAAAGGGATGATTTTCGCTTATTCAAATTGTCTCGCATGTCAAATTTATTAATGCTTGAAGATACTTTTAAACCACGAGATTATCAAAAACCTCAACTAGACTTTACCGACATTATCAAAACTATACAAACAACCATTAAAATTCGTATTCATAAATCTATAATGGATGTCATACTTGATTATTGTGCCTATGAAGATTTTTCATCAGATGGAACTGACTATTATATTGTTCCGTTCCCTTTTATAGAAAACGACTATTATTACAATATTCTTCTTAGTCTAGGAGATAAATGTGAGTGCTTAGAGCCAATGCATGTCCGTGCAGAAATGAAGCGTAAAATACAGAACATAGCTAAAATATATGATAATTAATTTCTCATACTAAAAACCGTTATTTACGTGTAACAATCCAAAATAATAAAGGTAGTAGATAAATTTATCCGCTACCTTTATGTTTATTAGACCCCTAACAGCTTAACCAATTGATTAAGCTTTTTCCTATTCTTAAAATAATTCTTTGTAAAGTGTAATGGTTTCTTCCAATGTTGGCTCAAATGGATTACCTGGAGCGCAAGCATCAATTAAAGCATTTTTAGAAAGGTATTCGAAATCAAATTCTTCTTCTTTAATGTCAAGTTCTGTAAGTTTTTTAGGAATACCAACTGTTTCAGATAGCTTTTCAATTTCCGCAATAGCATAATCCGCACACTCTTTGTCCGTTTTACCTTCAGTTAGAAGTCCTAGTGCTTTGGCAACATCACGGAAAGCTTCTGGAACGCGTTTCGCATTTTCACGTTCAACAACTGGAAGGAGCATGGCACAACAGACACCATGAGGTAGTTTGTAAACTGCACCTAATTGGTGAGCCATTGAGTGAACATAGCCAAGACCTGCATTATTGAAACTCATGCCACCTAAGAAAATTGCATTTACCATTGCTTCACGCGCTTCGATATCTTGACCATTTTCAACGGCGCGTGGCAGGTATTCTTTGATAATTTCAATAGCACCGATAGATAATTTTTTAGTCACACCATAGGCACCTGGAGTAACCAAAGCTTCAATGGCATGCGTTAAAGCATCCATCCCTGTTGCAGCTGTTAAAGCAGCTGGTTTTGATAGCATCAATTCTGGGTCATTGACAGTCACAAGTGCCAAACTGTTTTTATCTACCATAACCATTTTGACTTTACGATCTTCATCAGTAATCACATAGTTAATGGTAATTTCAGCAGAAGTTCCTGCCGTTGTATTGATGGCAACAACTGGCAAGCCTTTTTCTTTTGATTTATGCAAGCCTTCATAATCTTGAGGTTTCCCACCATTAGTCGCCATGATTGACATCCCGCTTGCAGCATCTTGAGGAGAGCCGCCACCAACTGAAATGATGAAATCACAATCATTTTCCTTAAGAACAGCCAAACCATCATAGATATTTTTACATGTTGGATTGGCATCAACATCGCTAAAAATAACGTAATCAATACCTTCTGCATCTAGGGGAGCTGTGATTTTTGGTAAAATATCACTTGATTCGATGAATTTATCTGTTACCAAGAGTGCTTTCTTGTAGCCTAATTCCTTGATATAATCCCCGATTTCATTGACAACTCCACGACCAATAAGGTTAACTGACGGGACATAAAATACTGACATAACATTTCTCCTTTATGAATATTAATTTTTAGATTTTGCAACCGTTTACAAGAACATTATACTCTTCGAACTTTGTGAAATCAATATCAAATAGGCACATTTTGATATCAAATTTACAGGGTAATCTTGTGAATAATGAAAGTCTATTTTTTATAATTTGTACTCAAAAGCTATCGTATAGGTTTTACTTTCATTTGGAGATAAACTGACATCACCAAAATGATCATGATGTATCGCATCAGGTAAAAATTGAGCTTCCAGAGCAACAGCTTCGAACTCCTTAGCTTCTTTACCTGAATCGCGCGATGGGAAAATACCAGATGGAACACCTCCCATTGTATAGACAAGCCAAGCATTTCGGTCAGAAAAGAGACTGATTTGACCGCCGCTTTCAGAATCCCTGAGAATTCCAACAGGTGTCTCTAAAGAAGGTGCAACGATAAATGCTGTATCAAAACCATTTACAGAATCTATAGCTTGACCTAAATTCTGCCCTTCTCTAAAGTCATGAGAACTGCCATCAACACTGAGTATCTTCCCTGTTGGCACTAAATCATCACGAGTCTCCAAATAATGGCTGCTTTCTAGAACAAAATCATGCGTATGTAAATCTTGATAGTCACTCAAATTGAAATAAACATGATTGGTTGGATTAAAAAGTGTGGTTTTAGTGGCTTCTGAACCAGTATAAGAAATCGTTAATCGGTTAGCATTATCAAGAGCATAGATAACTTCAGCCTTCATATCACCAGGAAAACCATCTGTTTTTTCCTTAGGGTAATAAGTCATTACAGCAGCAACGGCATCTGCATCTTGTTTGATACGATATTCCCAGACTTGTGTATGAAAACCAGCAGGCCCACCATGCAAACAATTTCCTTTTTCATTTTGAGGAACCTGAACGTCATGTCCATCAAGAGTAACTATAGCCTTATCGATACGCCCAGCAACACGTCCAATGGATTGACCGGCACAAAGAGTATTTTTTTTGTAATCACTAGGCTTGTCAAAGCCGATTATGATATTCCGCTTACTACCATCAATTTGTGGTACTAGAAACTCTTGCCAAGTTGCTCCTAAAGTTAGAAGGCCTACTTCAAAACCATTATCGTTGATTAGCGAAATTTTATGAATTTCTTGTTCATCAATTATTTCCAAAATCTGTGTAGTAATTTCCATTCTAAGCCTCGTCATCTTTTTTCTTTTATTTTACTCTATCACAAATATTCTGTAAACGTTTCCTATTAATTTTACTAAAGTTTTACTAACTGTACTTTTCTTCCTATTCAAATTTAAAGTCATCTGATTGCACAAAAAAATCCTGTCTAAAGACAGGATAAAAGATAAGTTATCTAACTACAATATTAACCAATTTGTTTGGCACTGCAATAACTTTAATAACGGTTTTTCCAACAAGTTCTTCATTGTCCAAAGCAATTTTTTCGAGTTCTTCGCGACTTGAATCTTTTGCTACAACAATTTTAGCGCGAACTTTACCTTTGATTTGAACAACAATTTCAACATCATTTTCAACCAATTTACTTTCATCAAAGGTTGGCCAAGGCACATAAGAGATAGTTTCTCCTGAATGTGTTACTCTTTGCCAAAGATCCTCAGCCAAGTGTGGCGCAAATGGTGCAATTAATTGAAGGAAGCCTTTGGCATAATCAATGAAGAGTTTTTCTTCTTTGTTAGCTGCATTGACGAAAACCATCAATTGTGCAATAGCTGTGTTAAATTTCATTGCTTCTAACTGTTCAGTCATTGACTTAACCGTTTCATTATAGACTTTGTCCAAAGCCCCACTATTTTCTGAAACGATTTCTTTAGAAGTCAGGAGACGATAGACACGGTCAAGGAATTTACGGCTACCTTCCAAGCCTTCTTCACTCCATGCAATAGAAGCATCTAACGGTCCCATGAACATCTCATAGACACGAAGCGTATCTGCACCATATTTTTCAACAACATCATCTGGGTTTACCACATTTTTAAGTGATTTAGACATTTTTGCAGGAGCTTGCTCAAGTTCTTCACCTGTTTCACTATTGAAGAAGAGCCCATCTCTTCTCTCAACTTTGTCACTGGCTACAAGCGCTCCACGGTCATCCCGATAGCTTGTCCCAAGAATCATCCCTTGGTTATATAATTTTTGGAAAGGCTCCTTGGTTGTCACAATTCCAATATCATAAAGGAATTTGTGCCAGAATCGTGCATAAAGTAAATGTAAAACAGCATGCTCTGCACCACCGATATAGACATCAACTGGTAACCATTCTTTGAGCAGTTCTTCATCGGCTAATTTTTTATCATTGTGTGGGTCAATATAACGAAGGAAATACCAGCTCGACCCTGCCCACTGTGGCATAGTGTTGGTTTCTCGACGCCCTTTAACACCATCTTCACGCGTCACTTCAAGCCAGTCTGTTAAGTTCGCCAGAGGACTTTCTCCAGTTCCAGAAGGCTTGATATCTTTTGTCACTGGCAAGACTAGTGGTAATTCCTGATCTGGAATGGCGGTTGATGTGCCATCTTCCCAATGAATAATCGGAATTGGTTCACCCCAATAACGTTGACGAGAAAATAGCCAATCACGCAGACGATAAGTAATTTTTTTACTGCCCACTTTTTCGTCTTCCAGCCATTGAATAATATTATTAATGGCAGTTGTCTTATCTAAACCATCTAAAAATCCTGAATTAATGTGAAGTCCATCTTCGGTAAAGGCTTCTTTCTCAACATCTCCACCTTCAAGAACTGGAATGATTGGAAGATTGAATTGACGAGCAAATTCCCAGTCACGTGTGTCATGAGCTGGAACGGCCATGATGGCACCTGTTCCATAGCTAGCAAGGACATAATCAGCTATCCAAATTGGAATTTCGTTTCCATTGACAGGATTGATGGCATAAGCTCCTGTCCAAACACCTGTTTTGTCTTTGGCAAGGTCCGTACGAGCCAAGTCAGATTTGAGACTTGCTTTTAGTTTATAATCCGCAACAGCTTGTGCTTGTTGGCTGCTGGCAATCACATCAACCAAATCATGTTCAGGGGCAAGAACGGCATAAGTTGCACCAAAAAGTGTATCTGGACGTGTCGTAAATACTGTAAAATCTTTGTCTGTATCTTTTATTTTGAAAGTAACATTTGCCCCTGTAGATTTTCCAATCCAGTTGCGTTGCATATCCTTGATTGACTCTGGCCAATCTAATT
>CAZPYI010000005.1:0-31459 GCA_964590305.1 uncultured Streptococcus sp. | reverse complement strand
TTCATTTGAACGAGGATCATCTTCACCCCAACGAGGGTATTCACCGATTGTTTCGTAGTCGTAGATGTAACCATCTTCATCGCGTAAAGGTTTAACGGTAGCGTATTTAATAGCTGCAAGAGTATCAACAGTATTAGCGAATCCACAGATACCGAATCCCATGTTAGCACGTTGATGTGTAGGCAAGAATGCCATTTGAACAGCTTCGTAGTTGTATTTATCAGTCATGAAGTGAATGATGTTAAGTGCATCTACGTAAGTATCTGTCAACCAGTCAAGTGATTTCTCAAAGTTAGCTTTAACTTCATCAAAGTTAAGAACATCTGTTGTTACAGGATCAATATTAAAGACTTTGTAGTCTTTATGAACGTCGTCATATCCACCGTTAAGACCAGTAAGAAGTGCTTTGAGAACGTTAACACGAGCTCCAAAGTATTGGATATTGTGACGTTTGTTTTCATTTTCTGGGTCAAGAGGAGATACGCAACATGAAATACATGACATTTCACCATAACCATCTTTTGCCATTGTCGTTACACCTTCATATTGAATTGAAGAGTGTTTATGTGACATAACCATACAATAGCGACGGAATGAATCAGGTAATTTATCAGTCCACAAAACAGTCAAGTTTGGTTCTGGAGCATTTCCAATGTTGTCTAATGTATTTAAGAAACGGTAATCCATTTTAGTAACGCGATGACGACCGTCACTGCCCATACCAGCCATTGAAGTTGTGATAAACGTTGGGTCACCCGAATACAATTGATCATATTCTTTTGTACGTGCAAACTTAACAGTACGAAGTTTCATAACGAAATCATCAACGAATTCTTGGATTTCTGATTCAGTGAAAGTCCCACGAGCCAGGTCACGTTCTGCAAAGATGTCAAGTACGATTGGTACACGTCCAAGAGAAGTAGCAGCACCATTAACCACACGACAGACAGCCATAAATGCAATGTTTACCCATTGGATAGCTTCTTTAACGTTTGCTGCTGGTTTACGAACATCAACACCATAAAGATCACCAAGTCTAACAACTTCACCAAGAGCTTGGTATTGCATATTAACTTCTTCACGAAGGCGAATAGTTTCTTCGTCAATTTCAGTTAATGAATTCCAGTCATTGACTTTTTCTTGCATAAGGTAATCAGCACCATAAAGGGCAAGACGAGCATAAACTCCAATGATACGACCGCGTGAGTAAGCATCTGGAAGACCAGTTACTGTATGTGCGTGACGTGCGCGACGAATATTTGAAGTGTAAGCACGGAAAATACCATCATTAACAGTTGTTACGTATTTATTGAAGATGTCATGAACTTCAGGATCAGGTTCATATCCGTGTTCTTTCAAAGCAGTTTCAGCCATGCGGATACCGCCTTTAGGCATGAAATTAAGTTTGAAAAGTTCATCATTTTGGATACCAAAGATTACTTCTTGATCTTTGTCAATAAATCCAGCTGGAATATCAGCGATTGAAGAAGGACGAGTGTCCATAGGGAAGCGGGTTGCTTCGTATTCAGCTTTAGTATCGTCTACAAGTTTTTTAATGTGAAGTGAACGCTCAGTTGCTTTGGCAAGGAAACTTTCATCACCATCATATGGTGTGTAGTTGCTTTGAACAAAGCGAGAAACGCTAGCTTTTTCTTTCCATTCTGTTCCTTTGAAGCCTTCCCAAGCTTTTTCAAAAACATCTGTGTTAGTTTTAACAGTTGCCATAGTGAGATTTCTCCTTAATTCTAGTAACAAATCTATTGCTACATTTACAAGTATATTTTATCACAAGGTAACCGTTTTCTAAAGAATTATGATTGGAATATTCAAGATTCTTTTATACTACAGTTATTTAAGATAATCTTAACTGTATTATAAATATGAAAATATGGATGAAAATAATGAAAAAGTATATAATGAGAATTGAAAGGGACTTCTTATGTTAATTTTTCCGTTAGTTAATGATACATCACGAAAGATAATTCATATTGATATGGATGCCTTTTTTGCTTCGGTGGAGGAGCGTGATAATCCCGACTTAAAGGGAAAGCCCGTTATTATTGGATCAGATCCTCGAAGAACGGGGGGACGAGGGGTTGTTTCAACTTGCAATTATATAGCTAGGGAGTTTGGTGTCCATTCGGCTATGTCATCTAAAGAGGCCTATGAACGTTGCCCGCAGGCAATTTTCATTTCTGGCAATTATCATAAATACCGTGAAGTTGGCTTACAAATTCGTGAAATCTTCAAGCGCTACACTGATTTAGTTGAACCCATGTCAATTGATGAAGCTTATTTAGATGTGACAAAAAATAAACTTGGTATCAAATCAGCAGTCAAAATTGCTAAGATGATCCAATTTAATATTTGGAACGAGGTACATCTAACTTGTTCAGCAGGTGTTTCTTACAATAAGTTTTTAGCTAAACTAGCTTCTGACTTTGAAAAACCTAAAGGACTAACCTTAGTTCTTCCACAGGATGCACAAGCTTTTCTAGATAAATTACCTGTTGAAAAATTTCATGGTGTTGGGAAAAAATCGGTTGAAAGGTTACATGAATTAGATATTTTTACAGGAGCAGATTTGTTCGAAATTCCTGAGATGACACTTATCGATAGTTTTGGTCGCTTTGGCTACGATCTTTATCGTAAAGCACGTGGAATCAATAATTCACCAGTAAAAACAAATCGTGTTCGTAAATCAATAGGAAGCGAACGTACTTATGGAAAGCTTCTATATGATGATACTGACATTAAAGCCGAGATTTCAAAAAACACTGAGCGTGTGGTGGCTACTTTGAAAAATAGCAAGAAAGTTGGACGGATTGTTGTTCTCAAAGTTCGGCATGCAGATTTTTCAACTCTAACTAAACGTGTTACTTTAGATGTTGTGACAGATGATTTTTGTAAGATAGATCAGACAGCTAGAGATATTTATGATAGTTTGGATGAAACAGCATCAGGCATTCGTTTGTTGGGAGTAACTGTAACGGGACTTGAGGAAAGTAAGAGAGATATTAGATTGGAGATATAATTATTTAGGTAGGGTACTATTAAAATAAACAATTAAAAATGTTATACTAAGATAAGGATAGAAAATAAATTTAAAAAGGAGATAAAAATAAAAAGAAAAGTTATCATTGCTGTAATTGCAACGTTGTTTTTGATAGTAGCAGGATTTGCAATCAATGAATTAATATTTACAAATAAAACCTCTACTGCTACCTCATCTCAGAATTCTTCAAAAGAAGCTACTATTAATTTAGCTGGTAATTATTACACGGTATTAGGTGAGATTGCAACTGTTAAACAATTAAAAAATAATAGCTGGGAAATCGATTATTCTACTTCAGATAGTGATATTTCTGCTAACTTTGAAATTGATTGGAAACCTAGTGGTGAAACTAGTCTATCAAAGACAGTAATGCAACGTTCAGATGACTATTCTGGGTTTAATATTGATATCAAGTATGTCAGTGCTTCAGATATTACAATCACTATAACAGATGAAAACTCTGATTATGAGAAGATTTTTAGCACTCAAAAACCTGAGGCAATTCTAACTTATGAGGTCGTTTTAGATGGAGATTTAACGCCATTTGTAGGTCAATTTTCAACAGATGAGTTCAATCAAACAATAGTTGATTCAGGATTTACATATGGTGGCTATTCTCCAGAAGATTATTATAATAACCAAACAACAGTATTTGCTGCAATTACGGCAAATGGCTACTGGAATGGAATTACTTCAAATGGAAATTATGAAGTAAAAGAATCCGATTTACCTGTAAAAGTGGACGGTTACTATGAGGTTCACGTTTATGGAACAAATTCTGGTGCAAATGATGAAGAGCTGGTGTTCAATTTAGTGCCACCAAATGCAAAAGGGCCTGATGGCAAAGTTAGCTCTGAAAGACGAGTATTTCAAGTAATGGAGGATGGCACCTTAAATCTGTTGACCTATCAAAAAGATAATTGGTGGGGGTCTTATCAGGCAGAAACTTCAAATCAGGATTTAGATATTGCTGCTATCAATAGTGGCGACTTTTCAACTTTGATTGGGACTTGGGTAAATGGAAATGGTGATGTTGTAACTATTAATTCTAATGGGACAACTAGCGATGGTGGTGTTTTACAAGCAGTAGCGGACTCAGATAAAACGAGTAAGGTTCCTTATGTGGGTTTAAGTTATGGACAAACTGGAGCTGCAATTGGTTTGTACAAAATTGGCTTTGAAAATCCAGGTGGAGATCAATCAGATACGACAAGACCAAGAATAATTATTGCTCAAGCTGGATGGGATTATCCTGCTGGACTATATTACTATCGCAAATAAAAAAGTATAAAAGGATAGTTCAGTGGTGGATAACAACATCTTGCTAATATCTATGAGGGAAGACTATAAAAAATATTAGATAATTAGCCAATACAAATAGAAAAGCTCGTGACTACTAGTTCACGAGCTTTTTTATTTAAGAATATAGCAATGAATTAAGTCTTAGTCCTTTTGATTATTGATAAGTTTCGCCCTTGTGTAAGTGTAGGCGTATAATGTGGCAATCAAAACTTGAATAACGAAACTCCATAGGCTAAAGGAAGATAAGAAATTATAAATAGTATTAATAAGACAAAGTGCAATTCCAATATAGAAAGGAATATAATATAAGGTCAGCTTATTTTTTAATCTAGATAGATTGATAAAAGAAAATATTAAGATAGTAATACTAGCAACTAAAGCAAGTCCAATCCAAACTATAGCAACATTAGTAGTGCTTTGTTGCAACAACTCTAAATCTTGTGTCGAATATTGTGATACAAAATCTTCATTATCAATAACAGCTTTGATAGTAAAGAGACTTAAGATACTAAGAACACCAAGAATTATTAAAAATATATTAATAACGATACTTACTATTGTAAGTGTCCGAAAGGACTGACGGGCTTTTTCGTAAGAAATCATAATCCACCTCTAATTTATAATAGTTATGCAATACGAATATTATAACATATTTAGTGTGAAAGATAAATATATGATTAGTAAATCATTGTAAAATGATATCATATGTTAGATTAAGATTTAAAAAAATGATCAATATCTTCCTGTTGAATCCCTATCATTGGATCTACCATAAAATAGTTTTTTTCTGTCAAATGATAACCTATCTGATTATTTTTATGATTCAGGTCTTCTTCTATGTCAAGCGTCAACTGTTCTGCATCAGTATTTGAATTATGACGATTGGGAGCTTGTACTGCTTGCTGACTTACAAGCCTATTATCAGCTTTTTCGATTTGCTGCACTTGTGAGTTGTTTTGTCCAGAATGACCAGTATCCTTAAGAGCTTTATCAGAAGAATCAAATCGTTCAACTAAGTATGTATTGCGTTTAGTGCCTTCGTTTTTAACTGCAAAATCAAAAGCGGAGATTTCTCCCAGCATGACTAATTTACTTTTGGAGCGCGTGATGGCAGTGTAGATTAAATTACGTTGCAACATCCGTCCACTTTGGCGTGTAATGGGGAGAATAACTACTTGAAATTCGCTACCTTGAGATTTATGTATGGACATGGCATATGCAAGCGTTATTTTTAGCCACTCATTACGGGGATAGATCACTTCGTTGCTGTCGAAAGTCATGTAGATCTCGTCCTGTTTAGACTCTGTGTATTTCCCAGGAATAAGGTCAGTTATATAGCCGATATCACCATTAAAAACGTTGATTTCAGCATCATTAATCAGATGGAGCACCTTATCCCCTTTGCGAAATTTTATGTCATTAAATAAAAACTCGGTTGTATCTGTTTCTATCAGCGGGTTGACAAGTTCTTGCATAAGACTATTAAGATTATTAATACCCGCCTGTCCACGGTACATTGGCGCTAGAATTTGGATATCATAAGTTGGGATGCCACTCTTTATGGCTGAACTAACGATTTTTGTTACCATATTTGGAATGTGCTGTGGTTGGGCTTCAAAGTAGGAACGGTCAGGCTTCTTTTGAATAAAATCTGCGGGTAGTACTCCTTGTCTTATCTGACTAGCTAGTGTGACAATAGTGGAATCTTCGGATTGTCTGAAGATTTTACTTAAAGCAATTTGTGGTAGTTGCTCTACTTTTAATAAATCAGCTAATACTTGACCAGGGCCTACAGAAGGAAGCTGATCGCTATCACCAACAATAATGATTTGCGTGTTAGAAGAGATTGAGGCAAACAGCTGATTTGCTAACCATGTGTCAACCATAGAAAACTCATCAATAATGATAAGATTACAATCTAAATAATCATCCATTGCTTGATAGTCATTGTCACCATTGAGTCCTAAATGACGATGAATAGTTGCGCTAGGAAGGTCGGTTAATTCGTTCATTCGTCGTGCAGCACGACCGGTTGGAGCAGCTAAGATGATTGGGATATCATTTTTATGAGTATCAATTGAGTTCAAATTAGCATATGTTTGAATAAGACCATTAATGACAGTAGTTTTCCCTGTTCCAGGTCCACCAGTCAAAATAAATACTTTACTTTTGAGTGCTTGTATAATAGCAGTTTTTTGAGTACTATCATAGCTGATACTTAACTCATCTTCAACATGAGAAATTTCTTCAAGAAGTTCTTTATCGGTATAGTTAATATTTAAAGGAGTATCTAAAATACGGTTTAATTGCTTATATATACCCGCCTCTGCATAAAAGAGTGTATTATCAAAAATCTTAGTCTCAATATGTTGTACTTTATCTTCTGAAATAAGGTGGGTTAACTCTTCGGCAACAACTGAAGGATCTAGTTCAACTTGCCTAGATTCTTCAAGCAGAGAAATAGTGCTTTCCAGTAGGTCACGTGCTTCTACGTAGGTGTCCCCGCCTTCAATCGAAGTTTCAAAGAGACTATGAATTATGGCAGCTCGAAATCGTTGAGGAGAATCAGTCTCAATACCTAATTCTTGAGCAAGTTTATCTGCGATCTTGAAGCCGATTCCTTGGATGTCTTCAACTAGTTGGTAGGGATTTTCCTGAATGATATCCAAAGTATCATCTTTATAATGATTAAAAATTTCCATGGCAATACGAGTTCCTAGTCCATATTCTGCAAGTTTTGCAAGAATTTGTTCAGTTCCATAGTTGAGTTTTAATTTTGTAAGAAATCTTTCTCTATTGGCCTTAGAGAGACCAGAAATCGTTTCTAGCCTTGATGGGTCACTCAAAATATTATCAATAGCATTTTTGCCATAAAGAGCCACAATTTTTTCTGCGGTTTTTTTACCAATTCCTTTGAAATGTTCACTGGAAAAATACTTTATAAGTCCAGAAGATGTTGGTTTTGCACGCTCATAGCGTGAGATTTTAAGCTGTTCACCATATTTTGGATGTTGAGTCAATTCCCCCCAAAAAGTATAATTCTCACCTTCAATGACATCAGCAATAGTACCAGCAACAATGATTTCAAAATCATCAAAGTCACTATCCGTATCACTAATTTCTAATAATAAAATTTTAAAAAAATTGCTGGCATTTTCAAAAACAATACGATCAATGCTTCCTGAAAAGAAAACTTCCATGTTTATTCCTTCTTGTCACAAAATAATAGTTTATAAGTATAAAAATAAAGGACTTGGGAGTTAGCCCCAGTCCCATTATTCTTCCTTTAGAGTGATTTATTTATTTGACAGTTCCAATTTCAGTTAGTGGCCAGAAACGGAACTTAACCTCTCCAATGATATCACTTTCTTTGAAGGTTCCAACTTCACGACTATCTTTTGAAACAATACGGTCATCACCAAGAAGAAAATATTCGCCTTGAGGAACCTCAACTGTAAAATCGGGATTGCCAGCACTATCTGTGGTGAAAGCATCAGAAGCTATAGCTAGATTCTGAAAAAGTGTGTTATACGAATAGATGCTTTGCAACTTATTATCATTAAAAGCTTTAAGATAGGTAGAAAGGTAAGGTTCTTCAACTTTTTCGTCATTCACATAGAGGACATCATCTTTGTAAGAAATTGTGTCACCAGGCATCCCAATTACGCGTTTAACGATCTTCTTCTCTTGCGTTCCTTCACCTTCGGAAGCAACAATAATATCAAAACGGCTAATTGAAGTATGTGATAAAACAATGAGACGTTCCCCATCAGCTAGTGTTGGATCCATTGAATGACCTTCAACCTTTACAGGTTGCCAAATAAAAGCACGAGAAAGAGCGAAAAGAGTGATGAATAGAATGAAGAGCCCCCATTCTTTAATAAAATGTTTCATAATTTTTCCTTATTATTTTTTGAGTAGATTCTGAGCTTTTTGTGTGTTAGCAAAGTGAAGTTTGGCAGTGTGCTCAAGGGCAGACATTCCATAGGCGGCTAAAATCTGGCTGGCAACTTGGTTTGATTTATTTCCTGCACCACTAGGTAGTTTATATCCGGTTTCTTGGCTCAATTTATCCAGATTTTCTAGAAAGAGATTGCGAGCGATAATAGAGCTAACTGCAACTGCTAGATATTTTCCTTCTGCCTTTTCTTCGAAAGTTAGAGGATTAGAAAATTGATTGCTCTCATTTTTGAGGTACTTTTCATAGTTCTTTCTACTGGTGAAGGCATCTATAACAATTTTGTCAGGTTTAATATCATCATCCTGTAGAAGAAGATAGATAGCTTGGTTGTGAAGAGCAACTTTGACAGAAATAGCATTATACTCTTTCCCATTGCCGACCACTTGATTATATCTTTTAGGGGATAAAAGGAGCGATTTATGGGGAATTCTTTCTTCTAGGATAGGTGCAATTTGACGTATTTTAATATCACCTATCTTTTTTGAGTCATCAACTCCTAGACTCTTAAGGAAGCCATGGTTATTTGGAGCTACAAAACTTGCTACGACAGCAAGACCACCGAAATAGGAACCATTACCAACTTCATCGGAGCCTATTATTGCTATATCTTGCCCAGAAAATCCATTATCTTCTAAGGTATTTGCTGTGTAGCCAAATTGGTTGGCGATTTGTTCTGCTTGGCTACCTTGAAAAACACACTTTCCAGAAGTATAGAGCAGAACTGTCACGCCTTGAACTTTAGCTGCAAAACGAACATACGGATTTTTGTTGGGTACTTGGTTGGAGGCTAGATTACTCAGAAGAGAACGTTTGACCTCATCACTAAGTTTCATAACAATAGTATTCATATTCTCTATTCTATCACAAAATGTCTCCAAGAGCTCACTAGAGGGTATTGTAGCTGCTAAATAATGCTTAGATTTTACGAAATTAGCATTTTAAGGTATAATGCTTAAAGAGGTGACTAATATGAAAAGTAAAAATCGTTATAAATTTGTCTTTGGAGAAAAGCCACTCACCTTGACAACGGATAAGGATAACCTTTTTATGGAAGAGGTTGAGAGGGTTGCCAAAGAAAAATATAATGTTATCAGAGAAAAATTGCCACAAGCTGACGATGAGATGGTGGCTATTTTAATGGCTATTAATTCACTTTCTACACAGCTTAGTCGTGAGATTGAATTTGAAAAGATTGAAAAGGAATTGATAGAATTGCGGTCTAAAACAATCGTAGATATCAAAGAAAAGGCTACGCAGTCTGATTCCGTCGAGGGTTGAAATGATTTCACTTGTTATTTTAATTATACTTGCTTGGAATTTCTACATTGGTTATTCTAGAGGAATTGTTTTACAAGCTTATTATTTCCTAGCTGCCATTGTCTCTTTGATAATCGCAAGCTTTAACTATCAGGCTTTAGCAGAAAAGATTACTCTTTGGGTTCCTTACTCTAGCCCAACAGAAGGGATGACCGTCTCATTTTTTACTAACATCAATATTTTTAATCTAAGCGACGTTTATTATGCAGGGGTAGCTTTTTTAGGTATTTTTGTGGTGAGCTACCTACTCTTTCGTTTGCTAGGAGTTTTGATACACTTTGGACCGGTTAATTATTTTGAGGAGACAAAGTTTAATGTTATTAGTGGTATCCTATCTGTGCTGATATCACTTATCTTCTTCAGTATGATTTTTACGGTACTTGCGACGATTCCCATGACGATTATTCAAGAGACACTATCATCCAGTTGGTTAGTAAGATTTTTGGTTAACCATTTCCCAATTTTATCCACTATTTTAGAAAAATTATGGGTAACAGATATATTGAAGTAAGGCATTTGCCTTACTTTTTTAAATTTTTCAGGTATAATAATCATATGAATAACAAGATTTTAGAACAATTAGAATTTGATAAAGTCAAGGTTCTTTTTGCAGGCTATTTGCAGACAGAGCAAGGGCAAGAAGAACTCAGCCGGCTAAGCCCAATGAGTGAAGAAGATAGAATTCAGCAAGCTTTTTCTGAGATAGCTGATATGGAGCATCTTTTTATTGAGCACCATTCTTTTGGATTGGGGCAATTACGAGATATTTCAGAGAGTCTTCGCCGACTAGAGTTAGAGGCGGATGTTAATATCCCAGAAATTATCGCAATTAAGAAGGTTTTGCAACTGTCAGCAGAGATTCAGAGCTTTTACGCTGATTTAGAAAATGTTGAACTATCAGCTCTCAAAGTCGTTTTTGAAAAGATTGAGACCTTTCCTATCTTGCAAGGTAGCCTGCAAGCCATCAATGATGGCGGGTTTATCGAAAATTTTGCCAGCTCTGAACTGGATAAAATTCGTCGTCAAATTACTGGAAGTGAGCATCAGGTGCGTCAAGTTTTGCAAGATGTTCTCAAGAAACAAGCAGATTACCTGTCTGAAAACCTGATTGCCAGCCGAAATGGGCGAAGCGTTCTGCCTGTCAAAAACACCTTTAGAAACCGTGTATCCGGAGTCGTTCATGACATTTCTGCTTCAGGGAGTACTGTTTATATTGAACCGCGAGCTGTGGTTCAGCTCAACGAGGAAATCACACAATTGCGTGCAGATGAACGCCATGAGATGGCACGCATTTTGCATGAATTATCTGAGATGTTACGTCCTCACACGAATGCTATTCGCAATAATACATGGTTATTGGGACATCTAGACCTTATCCGTGCAAAATTCCTTTTCATGCAGGATAATGAAGCCAGTTTGCCAAAGATATCGCCAGATAAAACTATTCAGTTATTGAATCTCCGTCACCCTCTGATTACTAATCCAGTCGCAAATGATTTGCATTTCATGAATGATTTGACTGCGATTGTCATCACAGGCCCAAATACAGGTGGAAAAACTATCATGCTGAAAACGCTTGGTTTGGCTCAGTTGATGGCACAGTCTGGATTACCAATACTAGCTGATAAAGGCAGTAAAATTACAGTCTTTAACCAAATATTTGCTGATATTGGTGACGAACAATCTATTGAGCAAAGTTTATCTACTTTTTCAAGTCACATGACTCATATTGTTGAAATTTTGGATGCCGCAGATAGCCATAGTCTTGTCCTTTTTGATGAACTCGGAGCTGGGACAGACCCACAAGAAGGGGCTAGCTTGGCAATGGCTATCTTGGAGCATTTACGCCTAACACAGATTAAGACAATGGCAACGACTCACTATCCAGAACTTAAAGCCTATGGGATTGAAGCAGAGTTTGTTGAAAATGCCAGCATGGAATTTGATACCGAAACATTGAGTCCAACCTATCGTTTCATGCAGGGGGTTCCTGGTCGTTCAAATGCCTTTGAGATTGCTCGCCGTCTAGGCTTGTCGGAAATTATTGTCAAAGAAGCTGAAAGTATGACTGATAACAACAGTGATGTCAATCGGATTATTGAACGACTTGAAGCACAAACTCTCGAAAGCCGCAAACGCTTAGACAATATCAAGGAAGTAGAACAGGATAATCTTAAATTTAACCGTGCAGTTAAGAAGCTTTATAATGAATTTTCACATGAGCGCGATAAAGAGTTGGAAAAAGCAGCAGAAGAAGCGCGCGATATTGTAGATATTGCTTTGGCAGAAAGTGACGAAATTCTAAAAAATCTGCACGATAAGTCGGAGCTTAAACCCCATGAAATCATAGAAGCAAAAAGTCGGTTGAAAAAACTCACTCCTGAAGTGGACTTATCAAGGAATAAAGTGCTCAAGAGAGCTAAAAAACTTCGCGCTCCTCGAGTGGGTGATGACATTGTTGTGACAGCGTTCGGTCAGTATGGGACCTTAATCAATCAAACTAAACAAGGAACTTGGGAAGCGCAAATTGGACTTATGAAGATGACTCTCAAGGAAGATGAGTTTACACTTGTAAAAGCTCAAGAAGAGAGTCAGAAGTCTCAGAAAAAACAAGTTAGTGTCGTTAAGAAGACGAAATCAAGTTCAAGTCCACGCGCACGTCTTGATCTTAGGGGTAAACGCTACGAAGAAGCTATGCAAGAACTGGATGCTTTTATTGACCAAGCACTGCTAAATAACATGTCACAAGTTGATATTATTCATGGCATTGGTACGGGGGTTATCCGTGAGGCTGTTACAAAATACTTGAGACGCAATAAGCATGTCAAATCCTTTGGCTATGCTCCACAAAATGCAGGTGGCTCAGGTTGTACTATTGCAAATTTGGGTTGAAGAACAGCTTATATTAATAATAGTATAAGAGGATTCCCTCAGATATTAAGAAATCAAAAAAACGAAGCACATCGTGTGTCTTCGTTTTTAAATTCTTCAAAATGAAATTAGTTTTCAACATAAGTATGCAGTGGGAAAGTTGGGTATTCTATCGGACGTAACTTTTCTGAAGTTATAAATCCAGCTGGTGCATCCAAAATACTAGGAATACGGTTGACTATTGTTCCACAAGTTAGTGCAACGGTATCTGGTTTTGAAATAGAAAAGACAAGATCAGGCTCCCCAGAAATAACCCAATCACACATATCACCGTCTTCTTGACGATAAACTTTACCAATACATTCAACTTCTAACTCGATACCTTGATGCGTCATAATATTGGTAACAGCTGACATCCCGGTCGCTTGTCCTGCTGGAATTGTTCGACCTAAAGTTTCAGAATAAACGTCTTCGTCTAATACAAACGGGACGCTCTTTTGACTAATTGATTGAATGGTCCAATTCATTTTCGAACAAATGCCCTCAGCAGCATTCCACATGTAAGACGGCAAACTTTCTGCGCTAGCAATTTCTTTGTCGAAACGGTCAAGATCATACCCTGCACCGTGAGCCTCAGCAAGAGCAAGTCCGTAGTCTTCAACGTTATAGCTGGCAATCCCTTTTACCTTAGTAATCTTATTCATGCCCGCCATGGTCAAACATGGCATATTTATCCAGTAAATATCTTGCATTCCTGACCCAGTAATTGTGACATTATTCTCTTTTGCTAATTTGTCCAACCGATTTGTTTCAGATGGTGACGTTGTCCAAGGGTAAATAGCTTCTTCACAAGTTGAGATGACATTGACACCATGTTTAATGGCTGTTTCATAGAAAGCAAACATTTCTGGCATATAAGAAAAAATGGTGACAATTGCAATATCAGCATCACAGTTGTCGAAGACTTTGTCGGCATCATCTGAGATAATGACCCCAGTCTTATAACCAAGTTTTGCAAAATCACCAACATCTAATCCGACAACTTCTGGATTATTGTCAATAGCTCCTACAATCTCAACACCGTGGTCAACTAAGTATTTGAAAATCACTTGTGACATTTTGCCACACCCATATTGGACAGCACGAATTTTTGAATTTCTCATGATAAGAATCCTCCTCTGATAATATTATTTGTCCTTCACTTGTAGTATAATGTCTATAGTAACTAGAGAGTCAATAGAGAGTTTAAACTGCCATGGAAAATATATTAAGAATTGGTGATTTTTCAAAAATAAATCACATTTCTATTCAAACTTTACGATTTTATGACCAAATCGGATTGTTAAAGCCCTATAAGGTTGACGATCAAACTAACTATCGCTACTATCATATTAATCAATCTGCCTTAGTTGATTTGATTCAGTATTTGCGTCAATTGAATTTTTCATTAAGAGATATTAAAGTGATTCTAACAAAAGATGATTTTACAGATGTGTCTCTTATTATTGAAGAACATAGGCAGGCGTTGAAAGGTGAAAGAACTACAATCAACCAACAACTACGAGAACTGGATGATTTTCAAAAATCGATTCAACTGTATCAGCAAAGAAAAGTATATCCGAGTTTGGAATTGTTAGAGTTACCAGCACGTCAGATTCTATCTTATGAGGTTGAAGAAAATATCTATCAAATGTCTACAGAAGAGTATGAACTTTATCTGAGGTATTTTAAAGATTTGATTCAAGACTATTTCCCTTTCTTTAATAGTTTTGGAAGGGTGGGATCTATCATTTTGGAGAGACACTTTAAATCTGGGAATTGGGTATCACATGAATTATTTGTTTTTCCTCAAGACATGGTGGTTTTACCATCTACACAACTTAAAGAAATTCCTGCGGGATTGTATGCGGTAAGCTATTGTGACTCATTTCAAGAAGAAAAGGCTGCTTTATCTGTTTTTCTAAAAGCTATTCAAAACGCAAATTATCATATTTGTGGTGATTATATTTGTGAAGTCATTTACGAGCATTCTAACTTAAGTGATAGTGAAAGAAGGATGTTCATCCGTATGCAGGTTCCAGTAAAAACAATCTAGAAGTTTGTGAGCTATGGTCAATTTAAACTACAAAAAATCCAACTAGTTAGCAGAGAAGTTAACTAGTTTTTTACTTGTGTCTAAAAGCTGATATTTTTACAATTAAAAATATCTCTTGACTTAGAGGACACTCTAAGGTATATAATGGTTGTCAACTGACTAAGGTTAGTAACTAGTTATCCAATGATGAAAACCATGGAAGACTTTAGCTCTTTTTAAGCATCTTTTTAGGATTGACTCAACAAATAACAACTATTCATATGTATAGGAGAATAAGATGATTGTATTAGCACTCGTACCAATTATAATGGGAGCATTATTAGGGACACAAACAGCAATTAATTCTAAGTTGCGAAGTTTTATTGGTTCACCTTATCTAGCGTCAACAGTTTCGTTCAGTGTCGGAACACTATTTTTACTGATACTATCATTTGCGACACAAGGAGGAGTTCATCTTTCCTTAGATACTTTCTTAGAAAATCCCTGGTGGATATGGACAGGTGGGCTCTTAGGGACGATTGCTTTGACAGTCAATGTATTACTTTTTCCTAAATTAGGTGGGGTACAAACAGCCATACTACCGATTTTTGGACAAATCATCATGGGACTTTTAATTGATCAATTTGGACTATTGGACTCCCCAAAAGCTCCCCTAACTTTGGTTAGATTCATTGGTATTGTATTGGTTGTGTCAGGAGTTTTGCTAGCTGTTTTGAGGAAGTCTATTGGAAAAAAAGAAAACAGTGAAAAACTTTTACCTTGGCAAATTGTAGGCGTCATTGCCGGAATGCTGGGTGCTACACAAACGGCAGTCAATGGTCATCTAGGAAGTGTTTTGAAGTCATCACTACAAGCTGCGACAGTATCTTTTACAGTAGGAACACTAATTTTGATTATATATTGTTTAATAAGTAGAGCTGATTTTTCAAAGCTATCACTGGCTGTTGCTAGTGGAAAGTCCTATTGGTGGATTTGGATAGGTGGATTACTTGGTGGCTTATATGTCTACGCATCTGCCTGGCTAGTTCCTCAAATTGGGACGGGGCAAGTGGTAGTCATGGCTCTCTTTGGACAATTAACTTTTAGCGTTGTTATTGACCAATTTGGCCTTTTTGAAGCTATTAAATCGCCTGTTTCTCGGCAAAAAATCATTGGTTTGATTATTATGTCAATCGGTGTTATTCTGATTAAACTGGCTTAACTAGTAATAGATATTTCCAACTTTTTTTAAAAACGCTATCAGTTCTTTTGAATAATTTCCTACAGAAATTACCGTAGCAATTAGTTGTCAAAAGGCACTTTTTCCCGTACAATAAATTCAGAAACTATGTGAAACGGAGAAAAATTATGGCAACTATTGTTACAGACAAAACATTTGAAACTGAAACTGATCAAGGACTTGTCCTTGTTGATTTCTGGGCAGTCTGGTGTGGTCCTTGTCGCATGCAAGCACCAATTTTGGATCAACTATCAGGCGAATTTGATGAAGATGAATTAAAAATTGTTAAGCTTGATGTAGATGAAAATCCAGATACAGCTCAAAAATTTGGCATTATGTCAATTCCAACACTACTTTTCAAAAAAGACGGAGAAGTGGTCAAACAAGTCGCTGGTGTTCACACCAAAGATCAACTTAAGAAGATTATTGCTGAATTAAGCTAATAAAGAAGGGCTTTCGAGCTCTTTTTTGTTATACTTAATATGGTATAAAAACACATTGCAGTTGGTAGTCTGCAAGTATTACAACATATCAGTAGCCTTCCCCTCGGGTCGTCCATTACCAATTTTTATTTATAAGGAGGGGGCTGTATGAAAATGACAGTCTATTTTGATGGAACATTCTGGTCTGCTTTAGTGGAATACACTGATAGTAAAGGAAATTTCAAAGCATTTCGATATGTCTTTGGACAGGAACCAAAAGATGAGGAAATCCTTGACTTTTTGAAGAGTTCTTTAGGCAATCTTCTGAATCTATATGATAGGTTTGACACGCTAATCAGTCTTGGTCAGAGAGATACAGTAGAAAGAAGATGAATCCAAAGCGAATGCAAAGGGTAATCAATAAGGCAAATAAAAAACCTGTTGTGTCAACGAAAGCTCAAATAGCAATGCAAGAAATGCGCTTGGAAATGAAGCAAGAGCGTACTCAGCTGAGTCAGAAACGGCGAGACATTGAGAAACAACAAAAGTATCTCATGAAACAAGAAAAACGCCATCAAAAGAAGCGAGGGCATTAGTTCTCGCGAGAGAAGCAAGCACTCCGCTTGCTTTTTTTAAATTTTCCTAGCTGTTTGTTTCATATTTTTAAATATTCATCAGTAAATGATTTTAACGCTAATTTTATCACCATAAGAAACAGAGGTAGAAAATCACATAAATGTGTCTAAACTTATATAAACTGTCTTATTTTCAATTCTAAGAGAGTCACAGCTCTCGAATTTTATCAGGAAGTTGATTTCAATACTAAAAAGGAGAGAACTGAAGTAGTCCTCTCCTTTTTAGTGCTTACAGTTGATAAGTACGCTCTTTTTAATTTATTTTTCAGTATTTTTAACTTTTTTAAAAGTCTTTTTTGAAAAATAGTAAATTAGGGTACCTGATAGTACAATTAGACCAATAAATACCAACTGATTGTTTTTTGTATCACTTGTCTTAGGTAAAGTTTTCTGGCTATTATTTACTGAGGCAAAAGCTTCAACTTTCTTATAAATATAAGTTACAGTCTGTTCAGTTTCAGTAAATTTTCCGGCAGCATTTTCTGGCGTTGCAGTTAAAGTATACCCATCAATCTCTTTTGCTTCAGAGGTATAAGTCTCTCCAATATTACCTGATAGTGAGCTATCTTTAGTTAATGATTGTCCATTTTCATCAACGTATTTAACGATAACCGTTCCTGTTTCAACAGGTGTTTCCACTTTCTTATAGATATAAGTAACAGTTTGGTCCGCATCAGTGAAGGTTCCAGTAGCATTTTCTGGTGTTGTAGTTAAGGTGTACCCATCGATATCCTTTGCTTCTGAAACATAATCGGAACCAATTGTTCCTGATAGGGTAATGGAGTCTGCTAGATCTTGACCACTTTCATCCACATACTTAACAGTGACCGCTCTTATCCCAACAGGTGTTTCAGTTGGCTTATAAACATATGTGACGGTTTGTTCAGCGTTACTATAATTTCCGCTGGCATTCTCTGGTGTTGCAGTCAACGTATATCCATCGATAGACTTAGCTTCTGAAATATAGGCTGTTCCAATTGCACCTGATAGAGTAACGGGGTCTGATAGAGAATCTCCGCTTTCGTTCATATACTTAACAATAACTGTTCCTGGCGCAACGGGTGTTTCTCTTTTGCTATTAGTTATAACTGTTGAAAATCCTGTATTTTGACCAGTTGCTACAGTGAATTCACCTATTGAATTATCAATACTAGTAACCGAGCCAACACTATCTGCAGTAGTGCTAAAAGTACCATCGAGTTGATGTGTATCATCTGTAGAAACTTGAGTTATTCGGTAAGTTCCATTAGCTAGAGCCCCTAAAGTCAATAACCCAAGATTGTTAGTTGTAGCTGTATAAATTTGAGTGCCATTATTTGGAATATCTTGCCAGACTCCTGAAGAATCTTCTTTTTGAAGTTTAAAAAGAGCATTTGGAATAGGTTCCCATTGTGAAGAGTCTGATGGGTTAGCTGCTAAAGAGTCTTCATCGAAGAGTCCAACTAGAATTTCCCCAGCAGATGCAGTTCCAATAGAATTTCCAAAACTTAATGTGGCAGATGCACTTACAGTATTTGTCCCTTTATTACTTGTAATTGATGCATTATTGTTTACTTCATGTGTCCCAGAAGATAGACCAGGATAAAACGTATTATATTGTACACGGTAGTAAAGAATTTGACCATCAATATTGTTATTATTGCCTGCTACAGAATCTAGTGTATCACCCAAAGAGAATCCGTAATCAGAATATTTTATTCCGTTCCCAGGTAAGTTCCCAAAATTTGCAACAAAAGTAGTCACTCCACTGCTATCTGTGTAAATTCCCCAGTCTAAAGGAGTCAGCCTTGCCTTAAATGCTTCATAACTTTCACTGCTATTTTGCTGTATCTGCTGAAATCCATTCTTCACTGAAACCCATTGAGAGCCAGATTCTTGTGCAAAATAATCTCCTGTTGCTATTGACTGTTGACTCACATTGACAGGGACCCAATTTCCGTTTATATCAAAACCAGCAACACCAATAGGTGAAAGAACGCCTAAAATATTAACAGATGAGGGAATAATAGCACCGTTATCAGATAATGTATCTTCTAAAATCACATTTTCTAATGAATAATCAATACCATTATTAATCATGCTTTCCCCATGATTTCTATATAATTTGTCTAGACCAATTGGATTTACAGCGATTTGCCAAGCAGCTTGTGTTTTTCCATTAACACTAGAGCCCCATTTCCATAATCGCGTTTGATCAACGGCTCTCGCTCCTGTGCTAGGACTTATTGTCTTGAAGATTGTAATAGCAGCAGATTTTTCTCCTACCGAAACATCATAATTTGAGCCAGATTCAGAACCCGTTCCAGACTTTGCATTAAACTTTTCACCTGTATCAATATTCCCAGTGAAATTAGTTTTATTATTCCCATTGATACCAACAGTAAAAATAATCTGTGCTGCTGTGATTTTTATAGTTCCAATGACAATGCCATCTTCTAAAACGTCATAGCTTGGTAAACTTTCCCAGTCTGTATCTAATACTGAACCAATATTAGTTGAAAATGTAAGTTGATCACCAGTTTTTAAACTAGCATCTGGCGATGAATAATCAAACTGAAAGTTTATTCCAACAACAGAACTACTTACACCTTCTGTTAGAGATGTTTTTGTTAATTCAAGATTTGTAATAGATGAATTTCCATCGTACACTTGTGTCTCATCTGCAAAAATTTGTAGAGATGGAGATAGTGTTGAAAAAAACAAAACAAAGGTCAATAGTATTGATAAAATCTTTTCTTTCATAGAAGCATCCTTTTTGAATAAGATCTACCTAAGAGGTAGAAAACTTACTAAACTAATTAGTTGAAATTCCAACCGAATTATAGCATAAACTGTCTAATGATTCAATATGAAAGACTTAGGAAATTAATGAGTAAAGCAGTAAGTGATTAAGGGAATATTAAAGTAAGATTTCGGATAAAATACAGGGTATTATCTATTATAAATTTTAGTGATTATGATAGCATTGTCACCCAATCCAAGTTTTTATATTTGAAATTGATTTTGGTAATGCAATCTAGATATGTAAAATATTGTTTGGTAGAAATATACGGTGGTTGATAGTTGATATGAAATAGTAGGTCATAAGCTTCCGCTTGTTTTAGTGGACTATTCATAGAATAGTAACGATAATTTTAAAGCTTTTCGTCACGGTTTTGGTAAGAAAGCGAAGAGTGAGAGTCCTTATTCTTTTGAACAGTTCTTTTGGAAATTTTCTGAATCTATATGATAAATTTGACACACCTAGTAATGTAGAAAAAAGAAGTATCAGAGAGGAAAATCAATCCCAAACGAATGCAAAGGACAATCAATAATGTAAATAAAAAGCCTGTTGTGTCAACGAAAGCTCAAATAGCAATGTAAGGAATGCAACTAGGAAGTGAAAAAGAGCATGTTCAGCTGAGTCGGAAACGGCGAGCTATTAAAAAATAACAAAAGTATCTCTTGAAATAAGAGAAACGCCATCAAAAAAAGCGAGGGCACTAGCTCACGCTTTTTTTCTTTACTGTTTGTTGTGTATTTTTGAGTACTCAGCTAACATTTTTTTCTGAGGGGTAGCAAAGGGATAGTCATCAAAATCTTCTATTGGAACCCAACGGACTTCTTTGTGTTTTGTTATATTTGAAAACTCAACAGCACCTTCAACCAATTCAATTGTCCATTTTTGATGACTAAAAGTATGTCTGACAGGTAAGAAACTCTTGTCTGACCATGAAGGATTAAGCTGATACATTTCATTAAATTTTTCTTTTTGTGAAGTGATTTCTAAACCACTTTTATCAATTTCCTTGAATAAATCTAATTGTTTTTCAAGGAATGATGTTTCTATTATTGGAAATGACCAGAAACCAGCCAACAAAGCTTCATCTGTGTTTTTTTCCAGTAAGAATTCACCTCTTCTATTCTGAACAATGAAAGCTTGAAATTGCAGAGGACGCGGTTTCTTTTTAGGTTTTTTGATGGGGTATTTGTCATAGGTTCCATTTAAGTAGGCAGCGTTGAAAAATCGAATCGGGGATTCCTCAGGACGTGGCTTTTTTGCAGATTCGATATCAGTTCCCAAATCCATAAGTGCTTGATTAAAATCTCCAGGACGATTAGGATCGATCAATATTTCCATAATGGCTTGAAATATTTTGCGATTTTTTGGGTCACCAATATCATAGTCAACCTCAAAAAGCCTAGCCATAACTCGCATAACATTGCCATCTACAGCAGGCTCTGGTAAATCAAAAGCAATACTTGCAATAGCACCAGCAGTATAGGGTCCAATGCCTTTTAATTTTAAAATATTTTCCAGTCTATTTGGAAATTTCCCATCAAATTCCTGCACAATTTGTTGAGCAGCCGTTTTCATATTTCGAACGCGAGAATAATAGCCTAACCCCTCCCAAGCCTTGAGCAACTGTTCTTCAGGAGCGTTAGCTAAGTCTTCCACAGTTGGAAACCATTCTAAGAAACGGTCGTAGTAAGGAATTACGGTTTGTACTTGCGTCTGCTGAAGCATGATTTCAGAAACCCAAATATAATAGGGATCCTTACTTCTACGCCATGGTAAATCTCGCTTTTCTTGATCATACCAAGCTAATAAAGTTCTTCTAAAGGAAGCAATCTTTTCATCTTCCCACAAACTAATGTCATAGTTTTTTAAATCTAACATACCTCTATTGTACCAGAGAAGCCGTTTTTATCAAAAGATGACATTTAGAAGTTAAAACTTGACTTATGCAACCGTTTACAATATAATAAGAGTGTAAAGAAAGATAGCAAAAAGTTACAGAAGTAAGGAGGAATTCTTATGATGAAACTTCATGTAGCACGGTATAAAAACGGTGATTAGCTCCTTAAGGGATTGGTAGGCAAAATAAACTTTACAAGGAGGCAACGCTAGGTTAATTGTTTTTTAGGTTGTTATTTTAAGTGAAAAATGATTTTTAAACAATTTTATTTAGGAGGTTGTAATTATCGTGCTGTTGGTGCTTAGAAGTATTGGAGGTATCTAGTGCTCAGAATAAATATTAACAGGTACAAAAATGGCGACTGTTGGTTTCATAGCGACGAGTAAGTCGCTTTGAGGAAAGTAGTCAATAAGAGGTGTTTTCAAGTAATTGGAGGTGTCTTATGAATGTTGCAAGATATAAGAATGGTGATTATTAGCTAATTGAAATGAAGCTGATGGATCAAACAAATTGAAAAGTAGTGAAAAATCATTTAATGGAGGTATAGGTCTATGCTAAAAATGAATGTCAATCGCTATAAGAACGGTGATTTTGTTTAACTCCTTTTGAGAAAAAAGCATGTTATGGAGATATCCAAAACGTGTGAAATATTTTTAAGACGAGATGTATTTCTCGTCTTTTTTTCTTGCAAACCGCAGTGTTTTCATGTATAATAGTATTTCGTGAGTGCACCTCACTTACTCGTAACTAAAGTTACGGGTCATTAGACCAAAAGGAGGAAAATATCAATGGCAAAATACGAAATTCTTTATATCATTCGTCCAAACATTGAAGAAGAAGCTAAAAACGCTTTGGTAACACGCTTTGACTCTATCTTAACTGACAATGGTGCAACTATTGTTGAATCAAAAGATTGGGAAAAACGTCGTCTTGCATACGAAATCCAAGATTTCCGTGAAGGACTTTATCATATCGTTAACGTTGAAGCAACTGATGATGTCGCTCTTAATGAGTTCGACCGTTTATCAAAAATCAACGGTGACATTCTTCGTCACATGATCGTTAAAGTAGACGCTTAAAGAAGGTAGTTTATGATTAATAATGTAGTACTAGTCGGTCGTATGACTCGAGATGCAGAACTTCGTTACACACCATCTAATCAGGCTGTTGCGACTTTTTCACTTGCAGTGAATCGTAACTTCAAGAATCAGAGTGGTGAGCGCGAAGCTGATTTTATCAATTGTGTTATCTGGCGTCAGCAAGCTGAAAATTTGGCGAACTGGGCGAAAAAAGGTGCATTAATTGGTGTTACGGGTCGTATTCAAACTCGAAATTATGAAAATCAGCAAGGTCAACGTGTTTATGTGACTGAAGTAATTGCGGACAGTTTCCAAATTTTGGAAAGTCGTGCTACACGTGAAGGAACTACGGGTGGCTCATATAATGCTGGTGGGAATGCTTCCTACAACAGCGCTCCATCACAACCTTCACAACAAACACCTAACTTTGGCAGAGATGATAGCCCATTTGGTAATTCAAACCCAATGGATATCTCGGATGATGATCTTCCGTTTTAATTTGGAAGAACGAATGTAAGGTGAAAAGATTTGCTTATTTGAAAAACATATATTTTTTAAAATACAAATTTATTCATCACTATTATATAAAGGAGAATACACATGGCTCAACAACGTCGTGGCGGATTTAAACGCCGTAAAAAAGTTGATTTCATCGCAGCTAATAAAATTGAATATGTTGATTACAAAGATACTGAGCTTCTTGGTCGTTTCGTTTCAGAACGTGGGAAAATTCTTCCACGTCGTGTAACTGGAACTTCAGCTAAGAACCAACGTAAAGTAACAACAGCAATCAAACGTGCTCGCGTTATGGCTCTCATGCCTTTCGTAACTGAAGACTAATAAAAAGACGATTTCCCTTGTGGGAGTCGTTTTTTGCTTCTTAAATTATCAGAAGCCATCAAAAAAAGCTGGCATGAGTCTAAATTTATAGTAAAAAATAGTAAAAATCAGTACTTAAAATCGGCTTTTCGATTCAAGGTGCTGGTTTTCTTAATACAATTATAAAAATACAAGAACAAATGGTATTGTGGAGATTTCTCACCATTCTTCTGCTTTTGATGCTATCAAGGCAATGCTAAATTCGTCCTAATGTGTTATTGGAGGGAAGTAGTGACTATTGAGGGATAGTTTCACTAGATGACCAATGGCGTAAACAAATATGATGATTTCTGGTTACAAATCTAAAGATACAGCAAAGGACAGACAGTTGATGGAATGTGCTTTACTGGAATATGTAGAACTACCAGTAGATTTTTATAGTATCAAAATGTTACCAAAGAGTCCTATTTTTGTATCTAAAAATAGAAAAAAGCCGAGACAAATTGACAGTAGTCAATTATGGCCCAGCCACTTTTTATAGTGCTTTACTTTGTTGGTTGTTGTGGTGACATGGCATTAAGAACATTGTATTTCTTTTGAAGGATATAGCGTCCTAGTAAGGCTACACCACCAATGATAACCATGACAATTGCTGGAAGTTTTAAATTAATAGAAGCAGGTAAGAGAGCTGTTAAGGTGTAGAGCAAGATCCAAGCAAGCATTGCTAAACCTAAAACGAGAATAGTTTTAGGCCAACCAGGTCGCTGGCTTTTTTCTTTCCCCATATAACGGTAGATAAAGTGGTAAGTGGCATACATGGCAGCTCCACCACCTAGACCAAGGGCAAGGAGTGAGATAACACCAGTGCTTGCTGTGGCAGCGCTAAAAAATGACATGACGCCATTAAGAAGGGCTACAACACCAATAAATAAGAGGGAAGTGTCTATCCACATGAGCCATGGGTTGGTATTTTTTTCTTGATTTTTTCCTTTTTTATCTGCTTGTTTTTCTGTTAAAGAAGCTGCCCAAGCTGTAGGAGCACCATAGATTGCACGCGCAGTAAGTCCTTTATGCTGATTATCAACTAAGACTGGAAGGATATCTTCAAGAATAGTTTTGATTTCCTGATCAGTCTTACCATCTTTGATGAGTTGATTTGTTGCAATATGAATAAATTCTTGATTTTTCTTAGTCAGATTTTGTAAGTCCATATTTTTGAATCTCCTTGGAATATTTTTACTATAAATAGTTTAGGTGGTTGTAAATCTAGTAATTGTTTGCCCTAGATTTTTTAAAATGATTCTTAGAACCATTTTTTTCTAAAGAAATAAACAACAACAATTGAACTCAATAAGGTAGCAATTAGAACAATGTACCAAAAGGCATGATTCAAATTGTTCAATGGTAACCAATTGTTTTGGAAGTTCATCCCGTAGGCTGAAAAGATAACAGTGGGAAAATCTAATGCCATTGTTACCAGTGCTAATGTTTTCATGATGGTATTCTGGTTATTATTGATGATAGACGCTGTTGTTTCTGTCATAGCATTCAAGACATTTTCATAAATACCAGCCATCTCAATGGCCTGCTGTGTCTCGATAAGCGTATCTTCTAGCAAGTCTTCATCTTCAATGTATTTTTTTAGTGAACTTGTACTACTAGAGAGCTTTTTGACGATACGTTCATTAAATTTTAGAGAAGCTTTTAGGTAGACAATGGATTTTTCCAATTCCATCATATCAATCAATTGTTCGTTACGTGTAGCACCCTCTAACTCAGCCTCGATTTTATCGCTTTGCCTATCAATTGAGCGAAGAGCAGTTAGAAAAAGTTCTGCATTTCGATAAAGTAGTTGAAAAACGAAACGTGTTTTCATAAAGGTATAGAAGTTTTTTATGCGCCGACTAAAAAAATTCCCAAAAAGTGGAAGTTCTTGAAGGCAGGTTGTAATAACAGCATTTTCTGTTACTATGATTCCCAAGGGAATAGTGACATAGTAGCTCTTGTTATTACGTTCCTCATAAGTTGGAACGTCAACGATTATTAGAGTATATTCATCTTCAACAGAGATACGTGAAGTTTCCTCCACATCGAGTGGTGCACGAAGGTCAGTGATGTCAATGTCAAACTGTTCAGAGATCTTTAGTGATTCTTCCTGAGAAGGGTTTACCAGATTGATCCAAGCACCAGGCTCGAATGCTTCAATTTCTTTGAATTCTAGTGCAGTTGAAAGAAACATTTGTTTCATGACTTACCTCCCTCATTTCTCTAATTTAATGCATACTTCACTATTATACTATAATTGTTGGAGTTTTGCTCAACTGATTATTATAAAAATTTGGTATAATAAAGATTAGACTAGTAAGAAGAGGTGCAAGGCACGTAATGCAAAATAAATTAGTAATTCATGGGGCTCGTGCCCATAACTTAAAGAATATTGATGTAGAAATTCCTCGTGATAAATTGGTTGTTGTAACAGGATTGTCAGGCTCAGGAAAATCAAGTCTTGCTTTTGACACCATCTATGCTGAAGGACAGCGTCGCTATGTTGAGAGCTTATCTGCATATGCCAGACAATTTTTGGGAAATATGGAAAAGCCTGATGTTGATTCAATTGAAGGTCTTAGTCCAGCTATATCTATTGACCAAAAAACAACCAGTAAAAACCCAAGGTCAACTGTTGGAACCGTTACAGAAATCAATGATTATTTACGACTTTTGTATGCTCGAGTAGGTGTACCCTATTGTATCAATGGTCACGGAGCAATCACTGCATCATCTGTTGAGCAGATTGTGGATAAAGTTTTGTTACTTCCAGAACGCAGTCGAATGCAAATCTTAGCTCCAGTTATTCGACGCAAAAAAGGGCAACACAAAGGAATTTTTGATAGAATTCAAAAAGATGGCTATGTTCGTGTTCGTGTAGATGGTGATATTTTTGATATTTCAGAGGTTCCGGAGCTTTCCAAGAACAAAATGCATAACATCGAAGTTGTGGTAGACCGCTTGGTAAATAAAGACGGTATACGTAGCCGTTTATTTGATTCTGTGGAAGCGGCTTTACGTCTTGCAGATGGCTACGTTATTGTAGATACTATGGATGGGAACGAGCTCCTTTTTTCAGAACATTACTCTTGTCCCATCTGCGGTTTCACAGTTCCAGAATTGGAGCCGCGTCTTTTTTCCTTCAATGCACCATTTGGTTCCTGCTCGACATGTGATGGGTTAGGAAATAAGTTAGAAGTAGATTTAGATTTAATCGTTCCAGATAAGTCTAAAACACTTCGTCAGGGAGCTTTGGCGCCATGGAATCCTATCTCATCAAATTATTATCCTGCCATGCTTGAACAAGCTATGACTGCTTTTGGAGTGAGTCTGGATGTTCCATTTGAAGAATTAACTAAAGAAGATCAAGATCTTGTTCTATATGGTTCAGATGATAAAGAATTTCATTTTCACTATGTTAATGATTTTGGTGGCGAACGCAATATAGACATTACGTTTGAAGGTGTCGTTGCTAATGTAGATCGCAGATATCGTGAAACGAGTAGTGATTACGTACGTAATGTTATGCGTACCTATATGAACGAATTACCATGCACGACATGCCATGGGCTCCGTCTCAATGACCAAGCACTTTGTGTGCGCGTGGGTGGTGAAGATGGAATGAATATTGGACAAGTTTCTAATCTATCCATTGCTGACCATCTAGAATTGCTTAAAGATTTGGTCTTGTCAAACAATGAAAAGACAATTGCAACACCAGTCATTAAAGAAATTAAAGATCGTCTGACTTTTCTCAATAATGTTGGACTAAACTATCTGACGCTTTCAAGAGCATCAGGGACATTGTCTGGAGGGGAAAGTCAGCGTATTCGTTTAGCGACTCAAATAGGGTCAAACTTATCTGGTGTTCTTTACATACTTGATGAACCTTCTATCGGACTGCATCAGCGGGACAATGACCGTTTGATTGAAAGCTTGAAGAAAATGCGCGATCTAGGAAATACGCTAATTGTTGTCGAGCATGATGAGGACACAATGATGCAAGCTGATTGGCTTATTGATGTTGGACCGGGAGCGGGTGAATTTGGTGGCGAAATTATTGCATCAGGGACGCCAAAACAAGTTGCTAGAAATAAAAAATCTATTACTGGACAATACCTATCAGGGAAAAAAACGATTCCAACGCCACTTGAAAGAAGAACTGGAAATGGACGTTTTCTTGAAATCAAGGGAGCATCAGAAAATAATTTACAAAATTTGAATGTTAAATTCCCTTTGAGTAAATTCATTGCAGTTACTGGTGTGTCAGGATCAGGGAAATCAACCTTAGTTAATAGTATTTTGAAAAAGGCGGTTGCTCAAAAATTAAACCGAAATTCTGCTAAACCAGGGAAACACAAAAAAATTGAAGGGATTGAACATCTTGATCGTCTCATTGATATTGATCAAAGTCCGATTGGTCGGACGCCACGTTCTAACCCCGCGACTTATACTGGAGTTTTTGATGATATTCGTGACCTGTTTTCAAAAACAAATGAAGCTAAGATTCGTGGTTACAAGAAGGGCCGTTTTTCCTTTAATGTAAAAGGTGGACGGTGTGAAGCTTGTTCTGGGGATGGTCTCATTAAGATTGAGATGCATTTTCTCCCAGATGTTTATGTGCAATGCGAAGTTTGTCATGGGACTCGATACAATAGTGAGACATTGGAAGTTCACTATAAGGAAAAAAATATTTCACAAATTCTTGATATGACTATCAATGATGCTGTAGATTTTTTTGCAGCTATTCCTAAAATTTCTCGTAAATTACAAACTATTAAAGATGTTGGATTGGGTTACGTTACACTTGGTCAGCCTGCAACAACATTGTCAGGTGGAGAAGCGCAGCGAATGAAATTAGCTAGTGAGCTTCATAAACGTTCGAGCGGTAAAAGCCTCTATATTTTAGATGAACCGACTACTGGTTTGCATACAGATGACATTTCACGCTTGCTTAAGGTATTAGAGCGCTTTGTTGATGATGGAAATACAGTCCTAGTGATTGAGCATAATTTAGATGTTATTAAAACTGCAGACTACATTATCGACTTAGGTCCTGAAGGTGGTGTGGGTGGTGGCACCATTGTTGCCACAGGAACTCCTGAAGAAATAGCACAAAATCCAGCAAGCTTTACTGGACAATATTTAAAAAATAAGCTGAATTAATGTAGATCAGCAAAAGAGTTATTTATTTTTCAAGAGGTGCATTTGGAAATGACTATAATGAAAGACAGATTGAGTAAATTTGAGGAGCAGTTAGCTCATTCAGAAGCAGATGCTATTTTAATAACGAATCTGAATAATATATACTATTTGACAGGTTTCAGTGGTACAGCAGCGACAGTTTTCATTAGCGGGTCGCGACGGATTTTCTTAACAGATTCTCGATATACTTTAATTGCTAAGAGTGTGGTTAAGAATTTTGATATTGTTGAAACGCGTGATGCCTTGACAGAGATTTCAAAAATTGTTAAAAATGATAAGCTGACAGTTGTCGGATTTGAAGAGGAGGTTTCTTATAATTATTTTAAATCTATCGAAACTAGCTTTCCAAATCTTCAATTATTACCATTAACCAACTTTGTTGAAAATTTACGTATGATTAAAGATGTCTCTGAAATCGAGGCAATTCGACGTGCTTGTCACATTTCAGATAGGGCGTTTTTGGATCTTCTAGACTTTATCAAACCAAATAAGACAAGTGAACGTGAGGTTATGAATTTCTTGGATGGTCGCATGCGTCAACTTGGAGCCACTGGGGCATCTTTTGATTTCATTGTTGCCTCTGGTTATCGCTCTGCCATGCCTCATGGAGTAGCAAGTGATAAAATCATACAAATGGGTGACATGCTGACAATGGATTTTGGTTGTTACTATAATCATTACGTTAGCGATATCACTCGGACAGTTCATATTGGTCCTGCTAGTGACGAAGAAAATGAAATCTATGGTCTCGTTTTACGCAGTAATCAAGCAGTTATTGATAGCGTCAAGCCTGGTATGACTCGGCGAGATTATGATAAAGTTGCTCGAGATGTTATTGATGAAGCAGGATATGGGCAGTTCTTTACTCACGGTATCGGACATGGGGTTGGTCTTGATGTTCATGAAGTTCCCTATTTTAGCAATTATGACGGTAGTGTGGAAGTTGGCATGGTTATCACTGACGAGCCTGGTATTTATATTGATAATAGTTTTGGCGTACGTATTGAAGATGACCTTGTGATTACAGAAAATGGTTGTGAGGTGCTTACTCTAGCACCCAAAGAACTCATTGTGCTTTAAGAAGAGGTGTTTATGGAAAAGGAAAAAAGACTTTCTTGGCAGGATTATTTTATGGCAAACGCGGAGTTGATTTCTAAGCGTTCAACTTGTGATCGTGCCTTTGTCGGAGCTGTTTTAGTCAAGGATAATCGAATTATTGCCACAGGCTACAATGGAGGAGTGGCGGCTACTGCTAATTGCAATGAGGTTGGGCATCAGATGGATGATGGGCACTGTATTCGCACAGTTCATGCTGAAATGAATGCTCTTATTCAATGTGCAAAAGAGGGTATCTCAACTAATGGAACTGAGATTTATGTCACACATTTTCCTTGTATCAATTGTACAAAAGCACTCCTGCAAGCTGGGATAAAAAAGATTACCTATAAGACGGCTTACCATATTCATCCCTTTGCAATAGAGCTTCTGGAGGTAAAAAACGTTCCCTATTTCCAACATGATGTTCCAGAAATTCAATTAGGTGTTAATCAGTAGAAAGTATCGTTACAGTTAAGTATGGGAATCTTTAAGATAGATTTCAATAGATGAGAAAGAAATCGGATACACGTGAAATTTTCTAAAATATTTGAGCCTTAGGTCTTTTTGTGATAGAATGAGTTGATAAATATTTTATAAGAGGTAATGAATAAATGATTGAAGCAAGTAAGCTTAAAGCAGGGATGACATTTGAAACATCTGATGGGAAATTGATTAAAGTTCTTGATGCTAGCCATCATAAACCTGGGAAGGGAAACACTGTTATGCGTATGAAATTACGCGATGTGCGCTCAGGGTCAACCTTTGATACGACTTACCGTCCAGAAGTAAAATTTGAACAAGCAATAATCGAAACTCGTACAGCAACTTATCTCTATAAAATGGACGAAACAGCTTACTTCATGGATACTGAAAGTTACGAACAATATGAAATTCCAGTTGTCAATGTTGAACAAGAATTGCTCTATGCTCTTGAAAATTCAGAAGTGAAAATTCAATTTTATGGAACTGAAGTTATTGGTGTGACAGTTCCAACAACTGTTGAATTAGTCGTTACTGAAACACAACCTTCAATTAAAGGGGCAACCGTAACAGGCTCTGGTAAGCCAGCAACACTTGAAACAGGCCTTGTGGTCAATGTTCCAGATTTTATCGAAGCAGGTCAAAAACTTGTTATCAATACACAAGAAGGAACATATGTTTCACGTGCTTAAACTTAGCATCTTTTTGTGAGGCATTAAAGACAAGGTCAAAAGTTAGACAATCAATTATGGGAGTATTGAGATACTTATTTAGTCAATCTCTTATAACCACTTTGCCTTGTTTTCCCTCAGAACTTTTGAAAGGAAAAAACTATGACAACTGAAAATATTGGTGAAATCGTTATTTCGCCTCAAGTTCTAGAAGTTATCACTGGTATTGCAGCAACAAAAGTTGATGGTGTTCACTCGTTGCGAAATAAAACAATGACTGATAGTTTTAGTAAAGCCACTTTAGGAAAAGGGGTTTACTTACAAACTGAAGAAGATGGGACTGTTAACGCAGATATCTATGTTTACCTCCAATATGGAGTTAATGTGCCATCAGTCTCTATTGCTATCCAACAAGCTATTAAGGCGGCCGTTTATGACATGGCTGAGGTGACGATTTCCTCTGTAAATATTCATGTTGAAGGAATTGTTCCTGAAAAAACACCAAA
>CAZPYI010000004.1:0-33945 GCA_964590305.1 uncultured Streptococcus sp. | reverse complement strand
CTTGGAAAGCGATAGGAGCATCTGAGTGAGAACCACCATTAATGATATTCATCATTGGTGTTGGAAGTACTTTAGCATTGAAACCACCAAGGTAGTTGTAAAGTGGCACTTCAAGATAGTCAGCTGCTGCACGAGCTACAGCAATAGAAACACCAAGAATAGCATTAGCACCAAGTTTACCTTTGTTTGGAGTACCATCAAGAGCGATCATTGCACGGTCAATAGCTTGTTGTTCACGAACATCATAGCCAATAAGTGCTTCTGCAATAACGTTGTTTACATTGTCAACAGCTTTTTGAGTTCCAAGACCATTATAACGAGATTTGTCACCATCACGAAGTTCAACTGCTTCGTGCTCACCAGTAGAAGCTCCAGATGGGACCATACCACGTCCAAATGCACCTGATTCAGTGTATACTTCCACTTCGAGTGTTGGGTTACCGCGTGAGTCAAGGACTTCACGAGCATAAACATCAGTAATAATTGACATTGTGTTACTCTCCTTTTGAGTTTTAATATTTTTACTATTATATAATACCATAATATTTGAGCATTATCAATCAAAAACAGATTTTTTTGAAAACCCTTACTAATTTTTCAAGTGAGTTTTCTAAATGTATTCTAACAATAATATCATTTAATAAATGGCATAACTGGCCACTTGCGACTTCAAACAAATAATAGTATGATGAAGATATGAGGTTTAATTATGACTAATTTAGAGGATACTGTTAAGAGGGCTGCTACAGGTGAAATGCGCTTAAATCCTGATGAACAACGTAACTATCTTGGAACATTTGAAGAACGAGTGGTCTTATCCATTTTACTTGATGATGCCTGTTCTGAGGATGTAAAGAATCATTTTGAAACAGTCTTATCGCTTTTAAAAGAGCAATATGATAAACTTTTTATTAAAATTTCTCCTGATTTGAGTGTTGGAAATCAAATGTATTATATGAAAATTGGACAAGGGTCACATCTCCAAGTTACAATTGTTAACGAGGCTTGTTTAAACTCCCCTTTTGGAATTATTATCCATTCTAACAAAGCTGAATCTGTTAAAGATTCTGATATTAAAGTAGTTTTTCCAGATTTTTTTAAAACAAAACAAGATATCAAAGAAAAGAAAAAATCATTTTGGTCACATCTTTTTTAAGAGGGTAGCTAAGAATGAAGCCTAAATACAAAAAAGTGGAATAACCACTTTTTTTATTTTTCGCAAGATAAGAATTATAAGAGCAATAGATTTCCAATATTATTAGCTGTTCTTATCACATTTTCTTTGGCAAAGGCTAAAGTATTTTCGAGCGAGTCTACAGTAGCAATAATTGGAAAAGCAGCTTGTATATTTTCAAATGGAAAATCAGGCAAATCGTTCTTTAAACTACCACAGATAGCAACTATTGGAATACCTTTCGGTGTTCGGCGAGAAACCCCAATTGGAGCTTTTCCTGATAAACTTTGATTATCCATGCGACCTTCACCTATAATCACTAAATCAGCTGATTTCACACGATGGTCAAAATCAAGTGCATCTAACACAGCATCAATTCCTGAAACGATCTGACCATTTGCAAAATATACAAGACCGGCAGCCATACCGCCTCCTGCACCCGCACCTTCCATGGTTAAAAGTGGCACAGAAATCTTCTGATAAAATTCTCTCATCATCTTATCAACAAATGCAAATTTATCAGACTCAAGACCCTTTTGACCAGCAAAAACATAGGTCGCCCCATCACTTCCACATAAGGGATTTTTTACATCTGAAATAATCTTAATCGTAACTTGATTTAGGTTAACATGAAGATTACCATCTGAGAAAGAAGCCATTTTATCCAGATTTTCACCAACAGCTTTTACTGAATTCCCAAGTTTGTCGAAAAATTCATACCCTAAACCTTCTGCCATCCCAATACCACCATCGTTAGTTGCACTTCCTCCAACACCTAGCATGATCTCAGTAACTCCCTGCTTAACAAGGTAAACAATCATCTCACCGACACCTTTTGTTGTAAGAGTCAATGGGTCACGTTTGTCAATGGGAATTTTTTCCAAACCGCAAATACTTGCCATTTCAAATACAGCCAAATTGTCTTTTCTAGCATATTGAGCAGATACGGGATTGCCAAATGCTCCTGTTACAATGTGACTGTCACGATTTAGCTTAAGTCCATCAACTAGAGCATCCAAAGTGCCTTCTCCACCATCGCCAACTGGCAAAATATCGAAAGTTGCTGCCGGTATTGCTTTCTGAAAACCTTCCCGAATAGCAGTAGCAACCTCAAAAGCTGATAAACTCTCCTTGAAAGAATCCGGTGCGATTAAAATATGCATAAATTCCAACTCCTCTCTATTATCTTACTTTTCCTTACTTTTATTATATCCTTTTTTTCTTTAAAAAGTTTTTAACAGAAGAATAAAGCTATTTTCTAGCCTCCGCGTTTATTCAGTAACCAAATTCATTACTTAGGATAATTGCTATATAAAAAACCTCAATTCAGTTATTGAGGTTTTGATTAATAGTCCGTAATTTTAGCTCGGTCATGAACATTGCTTTTCTTGCCTTGACGTTCCTCTAAAACTGAAGAGACATCTTCAAGGGTAAGACCAGTTTCAACTAACATAACCGCCAAATGATACAAGACATCCGCAGTCTCATTTGCAATTTCAGCCTTGTCAGCATTTTTTGCAGCTATGACTACCTCTGTAGCTTCTTCGCCAACCTTTTTAAGGATTTTATCCAATCCTTTTTCATAAAGGTAACTGGTATAGGAACCTTCTTTGGGATTTGATTTACGATTTTTTGCTTCATTATAAAGTGTTTCTAACATGATATCTCCTTTTAAAAATAGCAATCTTATTGATTTCCTTCTGCATCACTTGAATAGATGCTATTAAAGAAACAAGAATAAGCTCCTGTGTGGCAAGCAGCACCAATTTGCTCAACAGCAATAAGCAGTGTATCTTGATCACAGTCTGCTTTAATGGACTTGACATATTGAAAATGCCCACTTGTTGCTCCTTTGTGCCAAATCTCATTGCGTGAACGGCTCCAATAGTGCATTTGCTTTGTTTCTAACGTTAAACCATAAGATTCTTCACTCATATAAGCTAGCATAAGAACTTGATTGGTCTGATAATCTGTCACAATAACCGGAACTAAACCGTCTTGCTTAGCAAAATCCAACGTAATTGCTGTCATCAGATTCTCACCTCAATTTCTCTCTCACGCATAGCTTCTTTAGTGTCACTAATTGATACCTCACCATAATGGAAAATTGAGGCAGCAAGCGCACCCGTTGCAGCTGTTTTTTCAAAGACTTCTACCATGTCAGCGCTATTTCCAGCACCACCGGAAGCAATAATAGGAACATCTACAATCTCAGCAACTGCATTCAGCATGTCTAAATCAAATCCTGACTTTGTCCCGTCTTTATCCATGCTGGTCAACAGAATTTCTCCTGCCCCTAAGGCCGTCACTTCTTTCACCCACTCAAGCAAATCCTTACCAGTATCTTTACGACCACCTGCTACATAAACGTGCCAAGTGCCATCATCTTCTTTGCGAGCATCAATAGCAGCTACGACACATTGATTGCCAAATTTTTCAGAACAGTCCTTGACGAGTTGAGGATTGGCTAGAGCGGAGGAGTTGACTGCAACTTTGTCCGCACCAGCCTTTAGCATTTTATTCATATCTTCTACAGAACGAATACCGCCCCCAACTGTAAATGGAATAAAAACTTGGTCAGCCACCCGACGAACCATATCAACTGTTGTATTGCGATTTTCATGAGTCGCAGTAATATCCAAAAAAACCAACTCATCGCATCCAGCTTCATAGTAAGCACGCGCCGAATCAACAGGATCACCGACATCAGTTAAATTAATAAAATTAATCCCTTTGACTACTCGACCATCTTTGACGTCAAGACAAGGAATAATACGTTTTTTTAACATCCTTAATCCTCAATTTCTTTTAGTTCATCAAGAGTGATATTGCCATTATAGTAAGCCTTGCCGACAATAGTTCCTGAAACACCTATTTTTTCCAATCTTTCAAGGTCTGAAAGTTGAGCAATTCCTCCAGATGCAATCACCTTAGCTTGTGATAATTCTGCAACCAAGGTCTCATAATGATCAAAATTTGGACCAGTTAGAGTACCATCACGGTCAACATCGGTGTAGACAAACAACTGCACGCCAATTTTTTCCATTTCCTTAGCGAGAGTAATAAAGTCAACATCACTGGTTTCAAGCCATCCTTCTGTAGCCACCATGCCATCTTTTGCATCAATGCCAACAACAATTTTTTCAGCACCAAACTTGTCTAAAGCAGCTTTGACAAAATCAGGATTTTTTACAGCCATTGATCCGATAATCACTCGGTCAATTCCAACTGAAAGGTAGTCCTGTATCTGCTCTAATGTACGGATGCCACCACCAACTTCAACCCCAAGTCCTGACACTTTTTTTAATTCAGCAATGAGATCTCTATTTGTGGCGCGACCATCGAGAGCACCATCTAGATCGACCACATGAATAAAGGCTATGCCAGCCTGTGCAAAGGTCTTTGCTTGGTCAAGAACATCAGGATTGACAACTGTTTTTTGATTAAAATCCCCTTTAAAGAGGCGCACAGCTTGGCCGTCTTTAATATCAATAGCGGGAAGAATTTGCATAATAACCTCCATAAGTGGACAAAAATAGGGGCCACTCCCTGAACAAGAAAACTAGCACAATATTGTTAAAATAGTATCATTTTGTAAAAATTCATTGCATTCCAATTTTGAGTAAACAGACAAATGTGATGCTTAGTAATATAGTTACGATTTGATACAAAATATCTATTGAATACCACAACTCATAACACTTTATTTATGACATAATGCTACAAATTTCTCTAAAATACCCAATCCGACATCCCCTGATTTTTCTGGGTGGAACTGACAACCATAGACATTGTCCTTATGAATCATAGCGGGGACTTCTATGCTATAATCAGCCGTTACATCAATATAATCCTCAGGCACATCTGTATAGTAACTATGAACAAAGTAAACAGAATTTCCTTGCAAACCAGCTGTTAAAGGCGACTCTTTTTTTACCTCTAAGTTGTTCCAACCCATATGTGGAACTGGAAAATTCTTTTCAACTGGAATTTCTCGACAAACTCCGGGAATAAGACCTAAGCCATTAGTTTCCGTGTGTTCCAGACCGATATCAGTCAAAATTTGCATGCCCAAACAAATTCCCAAGAATGGTTTGCCAGTTGCAACAGCTTCTTTAATAGGAGCAACCAACTGACGCTTTTCTAGCTCAGCCATTGCTGCTGGATAGGCACCAACTCCTGGCAGTATAAGCCCATCAGCTTGCAAAATTTTGTCCAAATCTGATGACAATTCTGCCTCAACTCCAAGTCTGTCCAAAGCACGTAAGACGTTTGCAGTATTTCCTGCATCATAATCAATGACAATAATCATATCATAACATTCCTTTAGTTGAATTGACCCCATGAATATCGGGATTGTTAGTGATGGCTTCACGAAGAGCGCGTCCAGTCGCCTTGAAAAGACTTTCTGCTTTATGGTGATTGTTTTTTCCATGCAAAATCTTCAAGTGTAAATTCATTTGAACATTAAATGCTAATGCTTGAAAGAACTCCTCAACTAATTCCGTGTCAAAATTACCCAAAGTTGGATTATCAAAGCTAGCATCAAAAACAAGATAACTGCGTCCTGATAAATCAAGACTAGCCATCCCTAAAGTCTCATCCATTGGCACGAAACTTGTTCCATATCGGTTTATTCCAGCCTTGTCGCCGAGAGCTTCTCTAATCGCCTGACCTAAAACGATACCAACATCTTCTACTGTATGATGACTATCTACCCACAAATCCCCATCAGCTTTAACTACTAATGACATACGACTATGTCGAGCAAAAAGTGTCAACATGTGATCAAAGAAACTGACACCCGTTTGAATATCTACAGGTTCTTGAACATCTAGATTTACTGCTAACTTTATTTTTGTTTCAAAGGTATTACGTTCGATTTCAGCTTGTCTCATTTGTTCACCTCTTCTATAATATCTATCACTTTATATAAATTGGGTTCCGTAATTTGGTAAGGTGCTTGTGCGCGCACAATTGGTTTAGCACAAAAAGCTATTCCTATTCCCGCTTCTTTTATCATTGGTAAATCATTAGCACCATCTCCCATGGCGATGGTTTGACTAATTTCGAGATTATTTTCCTCTGCCCACTCAATGAGTTTAGCTTTTTTAACTTCTTTTGTGACAACTTCACCTAAAACTCTGCCAGTCAAAAGCCCATCTATCACTTCCAATCGGTTGGCCTTCACATAATCGAGACCGATACGTTCAGCTAAAACATCCACAGTCTCATGAAAACCACCAGAAACTACTGCAATTTTGTAGCCTCGCTCATGCAATTCTTTTACCAATTTTTCAGCACCAGATGTGAAGTGGATACGTTCCAAGACTTTATCAAAAATTGTTTCTGGTAAACCTTTGAGTAGACTGACACGTTCATCAAGTGCTTGCTTAAAATCAAGCTCCCCATTCATGGCACGAGCTGTGATGTCAGCAATTTTCTCACCCACTCCAGCCTCTTCACCTAACAAATCAATACCTTCTTCTTGGATGAGCGTTGAGTCAACATCCATGACCAATAATCCCTTAACTTTTGTCATTTCTTACCTCAATTGCTCTTGCATGAGCCTGTAAACCTTCTGCATATGCCAATGTTGTGATGTCATGTTCAGCTTTGTTGACAGCTAACTTAGAATATTGAGTATACTGAATACGTTTCACAAAATCATGAACACCCAAAGCCGAAGAAAAGCGGCTAGTGCTTGTCGTTGGAAGAACATGATTAGCTCCTGCATAATAATCACCAATTGGTTCACTGGTATAGTGCCCTAGGAAAATTGAGCCCGCATTCTCAACCTTATCAAGATAACTGTAAGCATCCTCCATCGCAATTTCTAAATGTTCAGGAGCTACTTGATTCATTAAATCAAACATTCCTTGAACATTTTCCGAAATGATAATACGACCATTATTTTCTATAGAAGCTCTTGCAATTTCTTGACGAGGAAGTGTTTGAAGTTGTTTTTCAATTTCAACTTCAACTTGGTCTGCCAGTTTAGATGAATTTGTCACCAAGATAGCGCGTGCTAGTTTATCATGCTCCGCTTGTGATAACAAGTCTGCTGCAACATATACTGGGTTGGCTGAGGCATCCGCTATAACACCAATCTCAGATGGACCAGCTATCATATCAATCCCAACAAGTCCATACACTTGCTTTTTGGCCGTTGCTACAAAAATGTTGCCAGGTCCAGTTATTTTATCAACGCGCGGAATGGTTTCAGTTCCGTATGCCAAAGCAGCTATGCCTTGAGCACCGCCAACTTGGTATATTTTGTCAACACCTGATAATTTGGCAGCAACTAAAATCGCTGGGACAAATTTTTCTTGAGGAGGTGTAATCATAATGATTTCTTTGACACCAACAATTTTTGCAGGAATAACATTCATGAGAACTGATGATGGGTAAGCAGCTGTTCCACCTGGAACATAAACACCAACTCGTTCAATCGGTCTGATAATCTGTCCACGAATCACACCTTCGGATGGCTGGTCTTCAAATCCTGTCTCTATTTGTTTCTTGTGATAAGATTCAATATTTGCTTTAGCATTCTTTAAAGCTGCTAAGACATCTTGGTCAATTTCTTCAAAAGCTTGGTCAATCAAATCTTGACTAACTTCAAACGCATCCAATGAAATATTGTCAAATGTCACTGAATACTCATGCAAAGCTTGGTCTCCTCGATTTTTGACATCTTCGACAATTTCACGAACTTTCGCTTCAACATCTATATTTTGTTGGCTAAGTTGTAGCTGCTCTTGATATAGAAGTTCTGAAATTTCTTGGTTTGTACCTGTTAAACGTTTCATTTGAACGCTACCTCCTCATTTCCAACAATATCTTCAATTTTATTGATGAATGGCATAACTTCTGGATTATTTTTCAAAGCTGCTTTGTTAATAATCATGCGTGCAGATATCCGACAAATGTCTTCATAAACTTCCAATCCGTTAGCAACAAGCGTATTACCTGTTTCAACAATATCAACAATGGCATCAGCTAAACCAATGACTGGTGCTATTTCAACACTTCCTTGAATCGAGATAATTTCCACATCCTCGCCTTTTTTATTGAAAAAATCGGTCGCAACGGTTGGATACTTGGTTGCTATGCGTTTCCTTTTATGGTCATTGGGATTGTAATCTTTTGTAGATGCTAGAGAAAACTTACATAGACCAAAATTCAAATCAAGCATCTCATGATAGCCTATGGGATGCTCAAGAAGAACATCTTTTCCAACCACACCGATATCTGCTACGCCATGACGAACATAGGTCGTAACATCGGGTGCTTTAACTAATAGAAAACGAAATTTTTTATCAGGACTTTCAAATATAAGATTCCGCCCCTTTTCTGCCATAAAGGACATATCAAATCCGACTTTTTCAAGAAGTTTAATGGTGTCTTTTTCTATTCGTCCCTTTGTCAGAGCAATGGTAATTTGATTTTCCATCAGACACCTCCTACTTCTATATCGTCATGAATGGCACGGTAAACAGAACCAATGTCAATTGTCCACCCAACAGCTGTCAATTCTTTGGCTTCAAATCGTTCAAAGAGCTTGTCATAACGTCCACCTGAAACAAAAGCATCTGGAACTTTCTCCCCAAATACTTTAAACATCACTCCAGTATAGTATGGCATTGATGGTATTTGTGCAAGATCTATATTAATGTGTTTCAATATCGGTTGCAATGACTTAACCAATACTTCCACATCTGAAAGTGCTGATAAAATCGTTTGGTTAGTAACTAGTTGACGTGCCTCTCTTAAAACATTGCAACTTTCTCCAAATAGATAAGGGAGCCTTTGGAGTAGAGCATCAAACTCACTCGGATTTTTTTTGGTAAACTCATTCAGTTTCGTAATGTTTTTATCAATAATATTAATTCTTAAGTCGTTTTGCTCATCTTTGGGTAAATCCAAAGTATCAAAAATAGTCTGTAAAATCAAGGCATGAGAGAATTCAAAATTATAGGAAGACACCCAAGCGACGTCTAGTGCTTCCTTTGCTGAAATAACAGCTTCTTTTAAAGCTTCACGAGCTGGATAACCAACAATCTCGATGCCTGCTTGGGTATGCTCATTGGCTAATCCCCGTAAATCCTCATTATAATTGAATACCTTCCCCGAATATGAAAACTTTACAGGTGTTTCGACTTGTGTAGAGGCTATGACACGTCCAATCTGACTGGTAATATCTGGGCGAAGCGTCAACAACTCACCTTTTTTATCAAATAAATTGTAGTTTGATGCATTCACCGTATCGGAAAACACTTCAAAATGTTCAAGTGTCGGTGTTTCAATCCGTGTAAAATCATTGTCTATCAGCAAGTCGCTAATATTTCTTTCAATTTTATACATGACGCGCGCTCGTTTGAAAAGTTTGTCATGCATGCCAACTGGCAAAGTCGTTTTTTTCATTAAAGTAGCTCCTGAATAGTCATCAAGACTTTTTCCATCTCTTTTTGCGTTCCAATGGACATACGAAGGCGATTAGAGATTCGTTTTACCTTTGGAAAGTAGCGAACATATATTTTTTTTGATTGTAAGTAGTTAAATAAATCCTCAGCGCTTATTCCAACTGGTTGAACAAGGACAAAATTTGTTTTTGACGGCAAGACATCAAAGCCAATTGCCTCTAATTCTTCGGCAAACCAGTCTCTGCTTTCAATGATTTTCTGGCAATTTTCTTCATAATAGTCCCAAGATTCGACTGCTGCAATAGCCAAGGCTTCTGCAATACTATCCACATTATAAGGATTAACCGAATTCTTTACTGCATTAATGACTGACATCAATTTTGAACTTCCAATGCCATAACCGACACGTAAACCTGCAAGTGAAGCATCTTTAGAAAAAGTTCTCGTGATAAAAATATTGTCATATTTTTCAAGCAAAGGAAGAGCCGTTTGACCACCAAAGTTGATATATGCCTCATCAATGACGACGACAACATCCTGATTAGCTTGAACAATAGCTTCAATTTCTTCCAAAGACTTATGGATACCTGTTGGAGCATTTGGATTTGCAATAACAATACCACCATTTGTAAGGCAATAATCTTGGTTGACAATCTCAAACTGTGCATTTAAAGGAATTTCTTTGAATGGAATATGATATAAATCTGCCCAAACTTTATAAAAACCATAAGTTAAGTCTGGAAATAAAACAGGGTCTTTGCTATTGAAGAATGCCAAAAAAGCCATTGATAAGACATCATCCGAACCATTTCCAATAATGATTTGATCCGCATCTACTCCAAGTTGTTTTGCAAGTGACATGCGCAACTCAGTTTGATCAAGTGTTGAATATTTTTTTAATTGGTCACTATCAAAATTTGCAAAAACTTCTTTCACTTTTTGGCTGGGAGGATAAGCATTTTCATTGGTATTAATCTTAATGATATTTTTTTCCTTTGGTTGACTTCCCGCCACGTAAGGTTCAATCTTTCTTAATCCTTTAATACTAGTCATTATATTTTTCCTCTACTCATTCAGTATAATGTGGTTTCCTATTAATCTCAAAACATTATTTTCTATCAAAAAATCTCAACTCTTTTTGATAGAAAAAAGCCCTCGCAATGTAATTGCAAGGACGTTTGAGAACGTGGTTCCACCTTTTTTTAGCAGACAGTCGCCTGGTCTGCTCTCATGAAGTATCAAGACTTCAGATTCGTAACGTGAATCAACCCGTTGCACACTACACACGGTAGCTTTCGCATGCACACTCAAGAATGTGTCGTCTAAGGATTGTGTACTTTTTCAGCTTTTAGTACTCTCTGTTTATTATCTTAGACTTTTTCTATCATCGCTTTTATATTTAAACTAAGTTTACAAGAAAATTCTGAATATTGCAAGTTAAAAATCAAGTTTTTTGCAGATATCAATATGGAGCAATTTTGCATAAGCCCAATAAGCTCGATATTAATGACTTTAGCAAAAAATAATAAAATTTATATATAGTATAAACCCTACTATACCTATAGGTAGCCTGTTTTTAAAATACTGAATATACAGTTAAATGACTTTATTACTGAAACCAGTTCATTTAATGCTAATTCTTTTAAAGTCAGCTTATAAACATTTTTGAAAATTCGAGATACTTTATAAATGTGTCATAACTTAATAGAAAAATGAGAGGTTACTTGAATAAAAAAGAAAGTATACAATTTTCAGATATAAAACAAATAGATAGAAACTGACAAAAAAGAAGATCAATTGATCTTCTTATCTACTGTTTATTTGTCATTTAAAGAAACTGATTAAGAATCAGAATCCAATTACTTCTTTTGTTTTTTCATATGATTTTACGAAACGATCCGTTACCCCAGGTTCAACTGTTTCAAGTGCATAAGAAATTTCATCAAATGATGCTTGGTAATCAAGATCTTTTTCAAAGAAATTAAGTGAAAACTCAAAACTCTCTTGAACACTTGGTTCAAAACTACGATAGCGATTAGAATATTGAAGAAGTTGCTCCGTTAATGTTGCATTTTTTACAATATGATAAGTTGTCTCTTCAAGATTTGCAATTGCAGCTGTTGCGATTTCTGTTAATCGTGAAACCGCTTCAATATCAATTCTTCCGCGACTCAGTTCATCCATCAAGGCTTCTAACTGCGAGCTCGTTGTGAAAAAAGTGGTCAAAAACTCTTGCGGAATCCCTGGAAGATTACGTTTTTCCATATATCTTTTAATCACATGAAGTCTATTGACATGCTTATCCCAACTTTGACGTGCATCAACTTCGATTTCTTCAATATCTTTAACCTGTTCAAAAACTTCCAATTGTCCTTTTTCAACATCAGACAATATTCTCAAAGCCTTGTCAAAAATAATCTGCAAGTCTGTAAATGGTTGTTCCTGCACCTCAAGATTTTCAGTAAGGGGTAAAACATGTGAAGTTATCTCATCAAGACCATCTGCAAAAGAACGAAGATTGAATCCTTCGCTATCATTCAAAATATACTTGTGTGATAGACGGCTTATTTCTTGTTTTAATTGCTCATTATTAGACTTGGCATGCGCTAAATACTTAGGAATGACCAGACTATTTTTCACAACAACTTTATGAGCTGCTATTTCGCGCTCAAACAAGTCATATAGAGAATTAATTTTTTCTTCTATCTGATCATTTTCCTCACGTGAACGGTCTAAATCCAGTGACGCCAATTCAGTTGAATTGGTACGAATAGCATCACGTACTTCTTGAAAACGTGACTCGATATCCTTCTCGCCAAAATGATAATTTTGTTCAAGTAACTGACGATAACCCGACTCTAGGTCATTCATTTTATTTGGAAAATCTTCAACCAATTTAGTGACAATGGCGGGAACTTGTTCTGAAATTTGTCCCAAAGCAATGGTATGCTCCTCAGCACGGTCTAAGACTCCAGAAGCTTCAACAGGATCTCCAGTTGAATTGAGAGTTACAAATTGAGAAAATTCAGTTTCTATATTCTTTAATTGTTTCTCAATTTCAGGCAAAGTAGTTCCAAAATTATTCGCATTTTCTGTAACAGAAGTCTGGAGGGTCTCGTAAAGATCCAGAGCGTGCTTCACGCGCGCACTATTTTTCTCCTCTTGCTCTTTCAAAATAGATAAAGCTTCTCGAATTGAATTTATATCGTCTTCAACAAGATTCAGTTGACTTTCAACACTTTCAATTTCATGTCTAGCTCGAAAGAACTTAAACGTATCGTTGAAATTTTCTGCTTCAAAAATATGATTTTCAATATCAGAGAATGAATTTAAGGAAAGATCTACCCACTTTTGATTCCACTCACGAAAAGTCGTTTGACTTTGACCAATAAGATGGAGCGATTTTACAGCTTCAACTTCCTCATTGACAGGCAAATCAAACAGGGATTGCTTTCTTTCTTCTAATTTTTTTATTGATGAATCATTTCGTTTACGTATAATAACGCCAACTAAGTACGCAATGATTACAATTAAAACTATCGCCACGAGTAGCAAAATAATACTGCTTGACATCTTTTCTCCTTAAATTTTTATTATCGAAACGGTAGGCTATAACGTTTCGATTATACCATACTTCTAATAGCTTTTCAAAAAAATCTCAGCTTAAATATCAATCGTACCATAGACAGCATTTTCTTCAATAAAATCTCGGCGAGGCTCAACCCGATCACCCATAAGCATATCAAATACTTTATCAGCTTCTGCAGCATCATCTACAGTTACTCGAGCCATCAAACGATTTTCGGGATCCATAGTTGTTTCCCAAAGTTGATGATCATCCATCTCACCTAGACCTTTGTAGCGTTGGACAGTTGGTTTTGAGCGTCCAACACTGTAACGCTCCATTGCTTCACGTAATTTGTCTTCTTGATCTGTACCAGGTTGTATATATTCTTTTATTTCACTTCCAACCTTAACGCCATAGATTGGCGGTTGCGCTATATAAACATAGCCTTCTTCAAGTACTGGTCGCATAAAGCGATAAATAAGTGTCAAAAGAAGTGTACGAATATGGGCCCCATCAACATCAGCATCCGTCATGATTACTAATTTTTGATAACGCGCTTTGCTGACATCAAAATCGGCTCCGAATCCCGTTCCCATTGCTGTGAAGAGACTACGTATCTCCTCATTAGAAAGAATTCTATCCATACTTGCTTTTTCGACATTAAGTATCTTACCACGAATAGGAAGAATTGCTTGGAATTCACGATTTCTACCTGATTTAGCTGATCCGCCTGCAGAGTCACCTTCGACAATGAAGAGCTCATTTTGACTAGCATCATTTGATGAACAATCAGCTAGCTTTCCTGGTAAATTCGAAATTTCAAGTCCCGATTTTTTTCTAGTAACTTCACGTGCACGTTTTGCAGCTATACGAGCTTTAGAAGCTAGAATCCCTTTATCTACAATTCTTCTAGCAATTTGGGGATTCTCTAAAAGGAAACGGTTGAAAGCATCGCTGAAAAGACGGTTAGTTATCTTGACGACTTCACTGTTCCCAAGCTTTGTCTTTGTTTGGCCTTCAAATTGCGGATTAGGATGCTTAACAGAAATCACCGCTGTTAATCCTTCACGAACATCCTCTCCTGTTAAATTGACTTCATTTTCCTTGAGAAGTTTATTTTTCTTCGCATAATCGTTGACAACACGCGTTAGGGCTGTACGAAAACCTTGCTCGTGAGTTCCACCTTCATGTGTATGAATATTATTAGCAAAGCTCATGATGTTTTCATGATAACCTGTTGTATATTGCATTCCAACTTCAACAGAAATACCATCCATCATCCCATCTGTATAGATTGGAGTATCAAAGATGACTTCCTTATTTTTATTGATAAACTCAACATAACTAGCAATCCCACCTTCATAATGAAACTGTTTATTTTGCTCTAACCCTTCACGTTTGTCTGTGATTGAAATACGTAAACCTCGGTTTAAGAACGCAAGTTCCTGAATACGTTTTGATAGTTTATCAAATTCAAACTCAGTCGTTTCTGTAAAAATTTCGGGATCAGGAGTGAAATGAACCGTTGTTCCATGGCGATCTGTTTCTCCAATAACTTCTAAGTCATCATATACAATACCACGTTTAAATTCTTGATAATATATTTTATTATTTTTGTGGACACGAACATCTAATTGTAACGATAAAGCATTAACGACTGAAGAACCTACACCATGAAGTCCGCCTGAAACTTTATAACCGCCTCCGCCAAATTTCCCCCCTGCATGGAGAACTGTGAAGACTGTTTCAACAGCTGGACGTCCTGTTTTTTCTTGAATATCCACAGGAATTCCACGACCATCATCAATGACTGTAATAGAATTATCTTTTTCGATTAAAACCTCAATATGTGTTGCAAAACCAGCCAATGCTTCATCAATTGAATTATCTACAATTTCCCAAACGAGATGATGTAGACCTTCTGATGATGTTGAGCCTATATACATACCAGGTCGTATACGGACAGCTTCTAGTCCTTCTAAAACCTGAATCTGACTAGCATCATATTCTTGTGCAAGTTTTTCTAAATTTTTATTTTCATCTGTCATTATTTTACTATCTCCATCAGACTCTTACTCCCATCAACAAGTAAGGTATCAAAACCAGCTTTTTTACCTGCTTCTATATCAATATCACGATCACCAATAACCAAAGCATTTGTGATTTGGTATTTATCTTTCAAATAAAACATACTTTCTGGACTTGGTTTTCGCAAAAAGCCACTTTCTGAAGTGATTACCTCAGTAAAATAAGGTGCAATATCAGTCTTTTCAAGTATTGAAAGCACCTGTTTATTTCGATGCGAAACAAGAAAATTTCGTGCACCGTCCTCAACAATCCTAGATAAAACTTCTCTAGCACCTTTGAATAAAATTGGTGTTTCTAAGTATTTGGCTTCAGTTGCTTTATACTGTTTCAAAAAACCCGGCTCTTTTGGAATAAAAAAACCAATAGCCACATCTGTTGATTCCTTTAACTTGTTATAAACGTCATCATGAGATGCAATAACCCCTAGAGTCGCCAATGTCTTTACGAAAGCTTGGGTAGATATCTCATAGTTATCAAGTAATGTTCCACCCAAATCCCATATATAATCGTGATAATTCATGTCCTATATTATATCATATTTTTAAGTTTGTTTATAGTTTCAGCCATAATTTCCTAGTGAACTTGTTGTAAAAAAATAGTCAAACTTAGGAATACCCATAACCTTTGATAAGCAAAAGGGCCAAGAATATCCTGGTCCTGTTAATTTTACTTATTTATTTTTCAATAATGACTACTTCTTTCAAATCGAGAAGAAATTTCTTTCTCCTGATTCAAACTATTTTGATAACTCATGGAGAGAACTAAACCAACTCCTATAAGATTACTAATCAGGGAGCTTCCTCCTTGTGAAATAAAAGGAAGTGGTATACCCGTTAATGGGAGAATCCCAATAGTGGCACCTATATTCTCAAAAATATGAAACAGAATCATCATTATAAATCCAGTAGCTATATAAGTATAAAATCGATTGTTAGATTCAAAAGTAACACGAATCATTCGATAGATCAAAAGTAAGTAGAGTCCAATAACTACTGCACAGCCAATAAATCCAAAATCTTCTGCGATAACTGTAAAAATCATATCACTCTCACGAACTGGAACAGCTAAATCTAAAACATTGAAGCCTTTGCCAGTAAGACCGCCACTACCAATCGAAATCATTCCTTGTGTTTGTTGATAAGCAATTGTTTCCGAAAAGCTAAACGGGTCTATCCAAGCGGCTATCCGATTAATCTGATAAGTATCCATACCAAGATTGTAGAAAAATGCTTTGCCATCTGGAAGAAGAAAAATAAAGATAAAAAGTGCAAAAGCTAAGCTAATTAAAATAACAACAGGTAGAATAATCCACAAAGAAATACCCGATAATAAGATTGCTCCAGCTAAGATGGCAGCGAAAACCAGAGCTGTACCTAAATCTTTTTGCAAGCCAAGAAGTAACATCACTGGAATAGTCACTATGGCAAGAATTCCTAATAGTTTCCAATCATTCTTTAGTGAATCTACTGGATTTTTCTGACGAAACCAAATCGAACTCCATGCCAGCATGAGAATATAAGAAATCTTCATGAATTCAGATGGTTGAAATAACGTAACCGAGCCAATAGTGACCCAGTTTTTCGCTCCTGTCGCTGCCACTAATTCTGGACTATAAAACATCAAGGGAAGAACCATCAGTCCTATTCCTAAAATGTACAAGAAAGGAGTAATTTTCCATAAAAATTCAGCACTAAAGAGCATCACTATAAACGCTATAACACAACCCAAGACAATCCAAGAAACTTGTTGAAACATCACTGTCCCTACACTATTTGGATAATCATTCAAAGTCGCAATATATATAGCCACTAATCCAACTAGAAGAAGGAAAAAAACGGGTAAAATCAGCGAATAATCAATTCGGCTGTCGATAGAATATTTCTTTTTTGACATGACACATCTTTCTTTATCTAATAGAAAATATTATATCATTTTTTAGACTAGATTGTAGGAATATTCTGTTGAAATCCATAGAATTTTCATATAAACATTTGCAAACCATTTACTTAAAACCATCATCTTCCCCCATAACTAGCTTTTTAAAAAATAGATAAAACAAGTAATTTTTTTATAGCTAGCTATAAAAAAACGTAACAAATTTGCTACGCTTCATATCTAAATATTAATTATTTAAAAAAACCAGACTTCTTCTTTAAAATTTCTGAAATAAAACAATAACAGCAGACACTATCATAAATATACCACCAACTCTGTAAATCCACTTGTCAGAGTGGTGTCCCAGTAAATGTCGAATGTTTCCAGCAAAGAAGCTGTATAAAAGATCCGTAATCAATCCAATTATTAAATAAGTGCTTCCCAATACAATTATCTGAAAAATAAAGGAATTATTTTCATTTATGAACTGCGGAAGAAACATGGCGAAGAACATTATGTTTTTTGGATTTAGGAGAATTAGTAAAAAACCATTTTTAAATCCGTTAGGAGCCTCTGTTGACACTTTTGACGCATCTTCTTCAACCACTTCTGGAATCTTAAAAAAACTTTTCACCCCAAGATATAGGAGATAGACCACACCGAAAATTCTCAATAAAGAGTATAAAAATGTTGAAGCCGAGAGAATTGCTCCCACTCCCAAAAAGGAGAGAATGAGACACACTAAACCACCAAAAAAGCTCCCAAAAATAATACTATTTGCAGTCTTTCTTCCGTGTGTCATGCTAGTTGTGATTAAGTAGGTAACCGTTGGACCCGGAGGTGAGATTAATAATATACAAGCAATCACATACGAAAGCCATATCGACAATTCCATCAGTTGATTATCCTTCCATCTATTATAATGATACTTCTTTCAAAGTTAGAAATGGTCTGAAGAGTCATGCTATCTATAAATATTACTCTTTCTGAATTTTTATTACTTAATTATCCGTATTATACATGAGTTAATGAAGTCTGTCAAAATACGTTCTTTTTTATAAAATCACTAATAGCTTGATGTTATTTACCCTAAAAAATTAACCAATTTTGGGCTGATAACATTATTTATTAATTGTTTTCCAAATATATTCAACTCTGATTTTTAAAAAATTTGACCACCATAACTGATTCAGTTCAATCTTTTCAATGAATTTTTAGCAGTTTTCAGACCTACAATTGTTAGATCCCTCGCTTAGTAATTCCTCCATCGACAAATCTCAAATCTATCAGTAACACTCAAAAACGTTGGTATCACCAAATGTTATATCAATAAATCAAACTTCGATATCTTCCAGAGGAAAGGGGAGATACTTTATGGAAAAGTTAAGAACAAAAAAATCTTACAAATCTAAAATTTGTAAGAAAAATAGTGATTAAAAAAGTTCTTTTTAAAGTATTTTCCGTTTTTTAGCCCTTTTAGTTAGTGATACGTCTGTAGCGTGATCTATATTAAGAAGATTTTGCATTAAGTTGACATCATCACCATCGGATTTCAAATCAACTTCATAAGACAATCTTAATTGTGAACCATTTTGACTAGTTTTTAAAGAAACCAAGTCTGAATTGCTACAATAGTTATTCAAAATAGTTGAAAAAACCTGCTTTACTTCTACCTCTTTTTTAGAGACATCAATTGTTAGAAAGCGAAATGTTTGTCCATTATTAAAAAAGAAAAACTTTTCAAGTGAAAACCATATCGATAGAAAGAATAAGATTGATAGAATTGCAAGTATTAAGTACCCCATCCCTGTGCTTAAACCAATTGTCATAGCTAAAAATAATGACAACAGCTCTCTGGAACCTCCTGCAGCTGAACGAAAACGAATTAGACTAAACGTCCCTGCAACTGCAACACTGGTTCCCAAACTGCCATTGACTAAGAAAATAATAATGGCCAAAAGACTTGGTAAGATGATTAATGTGGTAACGAATTCTTTTGTATAAACTGTACGATACTTGTAAACCCATGCAAGTGCAACCCCTAAGCATAAACTAGTTATCAAGGATAGAATCAACATAACTGGGTTTACTGTGGTACTAGTTCCTGTATAAACACTGTTTAATATATCTGAAATTTGAAATCACCCCATTCTATTGCAAGATTCCTTGAGATTTTCGGTAAGCTGTCCCATATTTAGAAAATGACTTTGGTTCAATACCGTGCTTTTCCAAAATCGTTTTAAGCCACAGTGGCTGTTCACCAGGTGTTTTTATTTCCATAACAACTTTCCCCTCTCCAACTAATTTATTACCATAAACACCACTTAAGATGTCAACATCATAATCACGATAAGTTAAATTTTGATCAATAGTGATACGAATTTTTGTCTGGGGTTGCTTTTTGATAGTGTGTTTTTCCTTAAGCGAAAACCGATTATAGAAAATATACATCCGTGCATCCAAACCTTGATATTTATCGCGTAGTTGACTCAGTTCATCTACCAATTGCTTATTCTCGCTTGGGACATGCACAGTATCTCCATTGCCCATAAATTTTTGGATATCGCCTAGGTTGGTAGCTAAACGAAATTTGTGACCTATTCCTTGTGCATCTTTCTTTTTAAGTTCTAAAAATACTTGACTACTTGGTTTAGGATCTGTCGCGTAGGTACGCATTCTTATTTTTTCTCGCTCATTTTTCTTAGCAATGGAATCACGAATCACTTGAAAGTCTTCAGTATCAAAATATATATTTGTGATGCTTGAATTTGGAAAATCATCTTCTACAAGATATTCACGTAAATCTTCCAATAATCTATCCAAGTCTTCTTTATCCACTATATACTTCTTTTCAATACGTTTAAAGTTTGTCTCAAGTTTTTTTACCATGATTTGTTCCTCTATTGTTCTCTATATTTTTCTATCCTAATCACTTCTTTCATATTGATAGTATTAGCATATCGAACTTTTCTTATTTTTTTATTAAATAGATTGGGAATCAAGGCTTTGATCTAATGCCTTAGATAACAAATAGATAAAATTACAACAAAATCTGCAACTATGATTTATTTGATAACATAAAAAAGCATCTCATCGAGATGCAAAATTATACTATAAAAAAGAAAAGCTAAAAACAACAATTCTTATACTATTAAGCAACATTGAATTGCTATTACTTTATATATACATTTTTTAAAATTGCTTAGTGATTAACATCTGAAAATAAGCGAATAAGCTCCAAAGATTGTGTTTGTTTAAGGATATTGGAGAGCTCCATTGGATGTTTTCCTAGATAATGAATCATTGAGAAAACTTTTCTAAAATTTTGATTCTTTAAATCCTCCTTTTTTAGCGAAAGCAATATAACCAATTGAACTGGCAAGCCTTCTCCATGCCAGTTTATAGGTGTTTTAAGAGTGCAAATTGAAATGACAGAGGAGTTAACTAAGGAGGGATTACCATGTGGCATTGCGATTAACGGCGCTACACGGGTGCTTGAGCGTTCTTCCCGATTCAAAACAGATTCAACGAACCCCTCTTTTACATAGTCATGACGAAGCAGTTGCTCTCCCATATAGGTCAGTAATTCAACTTCAGAAGCAAAGTTCACATTGGGAAACACCAAAAATGGATTGGTCATCTTGGAAATGTCAAGACTCTTATTTAGCTGACTTTTTGGACTATGTTCCATCGTATACTGTTTAATTCGCTTGAGGTCGGCATCACTTATCATTGGTGAGATTTCAATGAGGGGTATGGCTGGTTGATACTTTGGTTGAACAGTTGAAATTATCAAATCATAGTCTTCTAAGTTAAAATTTTCGGAAGAAGCATTTGATGATTCAATGATTTCAAGTTCTGGAATTTCATGTTGTAGCTTAGCTTCTAAAAAAATAGCCATCGCTCTCGTATATTCACAAATTAAAAGTGTCTTATATTTCAGAACTTTTTTCTTTTTTTGTCTCTCTATTGCAGCTTGAAAGTGAATTGTCAGATAAGCGATTTCCTCTTGATAAATGTAAAAACTGTCATTTTCAAATAACTCCTCTAGAATCATTTGAATCATCACAAATAACTGTGTATAGGTGCCCAAAACCTCCTTAGTTAAGGGATTGGCAATGGTAAAGCCGTGATTCATTCTGAGATAAGTGGATGACAAATGTTCTTTTAGGTTATCCAATAAAACGTGATCATCTGTCAAATTCACATCAAGAAGCTGACCAATTTTATCCACCAGTTGTTCCGAAATATCACTGATTTTATCGTTTTGAAGATGATTATCTGCCTCCAAACGCAAAGCACTCAAAATTCGTAGGGCTAAATAGTCGATTTCGTCTGGTGAAAAACTAACAGGATATACTTCAGATAATTTAGCAAAAATGGTGCTACTAATTTTCTGTGCCCGAGTATTTTTAACCTCATCTCTCTCAGACTGACTCAGTTTAATACCTTGATGTTCCCTCATCCTCTCCAGCATAAAATATAAGTGAATATCAATACTCGAAAATTCCGGCAGATAAGCTATACTCTCTTCATCAAATGACTTTGCTGTCATATGCTGAATAACCGTTAGTTTTTCTTGTGAGAAAAAATCCTGAAGCGCTAGTTGATTAATTTCACGATCGCCCAAGTCTTTTAAAATTCTAGCAAGCAGCTCTCTCTTTTTCCTCTCCTCACCTTGAATAAATGTTCCAACTTTAGGTTTAGAAATCAACAATAGTTTAAACGATGAAAGCATCACTTGAATATCTTCCAAAAGCTTAGTAATTTGCCTGCGATTCGTAAACAACATTTCTGACAGCTCATCAAGTGAATAGGTTTTTTTAGCTATTAATAAGTAAAAAATCAGAAGTTTGTCTTGACTATCACTATCATCAACCCCAACCGTTTCAATCTCAAAATCAGATAAAAATTGATGCTTTTCAGACTGGTTGCCATCTATTCTGATACCCAATCCTTTTTTGCGATCCATCAGAAGCTGGTATTTAGAATTTTCCATACACTCTTCAATCACTTTTAAATCCGTTTGTACAGTTCTAGTTGAAATGGAAAAAGTAGTAGCAATATTCTGGACAGTTTGGAATTCAGTAGACGAGCACAATAGTGATAAAATCTTTTTTTGACGCTGGTTCATCTTTCTCACTCTCCTCAAAATGACAGCAGGAAGCACCAATACAAGTCATTGTATCTGTGCTTCCTGCTGCAGTTTATATTTGTTCTAAAAGGTTTTTAATTTCTGCTTTTGTCACTGCAGCTAGTAGTTGTTGCCTAAAGCCATCATTCATTAACTTCCTAGACAAACGTTGTAGGATTTTTAAATGGATATCGCCATAACTATCCTGTGGTACGGCAATCATAAAGACTAATTTCGCTGATTCACCATCCAGTGAATCCCAGTCAACGCCAGAAGTCACTTTTGCAAACGCTAAACTAGGTTTGACAACAGTTTCAGATTTTCCATGAGGGATTGCAATTCCCATCCCAATTCCAGTAGTGCTCTCTGCTTCTCTCTTATTTATTGCAACTTTAAAGAGTTCTTTATCCTTAATACTACCAACTGTTTTGAATTTGTCAACCAATTCATTAATAATTGTTTCTTTTGTTTCTTTATCATTGATAATAAGAATAGAGTCATCAGATAACAATTCACCAATTGACCCAAATTGCGCTTTATCTGCTACTTGACTAGTTTGGGCAGTGATAATAGAATCACTTGCTGGTGTTGCAGCTATTGGCTTTAATTCAGTTTTTTTTTTAAAATCCGTACTTTCGATTGGACGTTTAAGAACAAATAGCATGGCACATGTTACTGCAATCCCTAGAATGACTGAGATGAAGAACATGAGAACGTTATCAACAGCTCCCAACACAGCTACAATTGGTCCCCCATGGGCAACATGGTCAGTTACACCGGATACCATCGCAAGAACACTACCTGCCATTGAACCGACAACGATACTTGGAATAACTCTTAAGGGATCAGAAGAGGCAAACGGTATAGCACCTTCAGTGATACCAAACAGTCCCATTGCAAATGCTGCTTTCCCTGCTTCTTTTTCAGATTTTGAAAACTTGTTTTTCAAGATAAATGAAGCTGTACCCAATGCAAGTGGAGGAATACAAATTGCTACCGCAATAGGTCCCATTACAGAATAGTTTCCTTCGGCAATCAGCCCAGAACCAAATAAGAAAGCAACTTTATTGAAAGGACCACCCATATCAAAGGCAATCATGGCACCTAGAATCATTGCTAGAACAACTTCACTACCACCTTGCATTCCAGCTAACCAGTCAGTTAAGGCGCCAAAGAGAACTCCGACTGGCTCACCAATAACATAGATAAAGAGCAAGCCGACAATCAGTGAGCCTAAAATTGGTAGAACAATAATTGGCATGATTGATTGAAGTGATTTAGGTACTTTAAGCTTTTTCAATCCTAAAATAACAAAACCAGCAAGGAAACCGGTGATAATACCACCAATAAAGCCTGTATTTGCAGCCCCACCATAGAGTGAGCCATTTGCTGCCAACATCCCACCTACAAAACCTGGGACTAAACCTGGTCTATCAGCGATACCTTGTGCAATGAAAGCTGACAATATCGGTACCATCAATCCCATCGAAATACCACCGATAGTATTCAATGTTGCCCAGAATGATCCTTCTGGAATGGCTAAACCACCCGGACCAGGTACACCACCCAATGATAGTGCCACTGCTATTAATAACCCACCAGTTACAACAAATGGCACCATATAAGAAACACCATTCATCAAACTCTTATACATTTTCTTCCCTAAACTTGAATCGTCAGCATTGGATTCAACTTCGACTTCACCTGTGTTGTGATAAACTGGCGCATCACCTGCCAATATTTTGTTAACTAAATCCTTCGGATGATGAATCCCATCCTGAACTCCTACTGTGACAACCATCTTTCCATCAAATCTGGATTTATCAATGTTTGTATCTGCAGCAATGATAACACCTATTGCTTCTTTGATTTCTTGCGCTGTTAAGTCGTTCTCAACCCCAATGGAGCCATGAGTTTCGACTTTTACAGATACTCCTAATTCTTCTCCAGCTTTTTCCAAATTTTCGGCTGCCATATATGTATGAGCAATACCTACTGGACAAGATGTAATAGCGACGATTTTCTTCATAATCTGCCTCCTTTTCTTACTTATAGTATAAATCAAAGTATCTCTTACTTTAATCACAATAAATTTCACTTCTAATGGAAAAAACGCATTAATGACTGTTATTAACACTTGAAAACTAGTGAGCTATCTCATTTGAACACAATTAGTATTCAAATATAAACAACAAAGAGTGATGTATCCAGATATACTGAATAACATCACTCTTTTATAATTAATAGATACCAAAACAAAAATTGCTTATTTTTAGAAAATCAGTTAGGCTCACTCAGTGAGCAACCATTTCTTGAGCAATCTCATGTCCAGTTAGACTCGTTGGATAGTAAGTTGGCCAATTCGTCAACTCATTAAGAATTGCTTCCTGACTATCACCACCCCAGTAAATATGGAAATGTTCTGCCTTTGTTGATGTGATACTATGGTCACTGAACTGAACATATTTGAATTGACCAGCATTTTTGTCGTCAGTTTCAAAAAGATAACGAACACCACGATTGCCTTTTTCATAAGTCAAGATTTTATAGCCAGCAGATTTATAAGTAAACTTATGCTTCACACCATTTTGAATGAATGTAATGGTCTTCTTTTTACCATTAATGTTGATTTGCTCAACATCTGTCTGGAAACCTGTTGTGTAATAATCTTTATACTCTTCAGCTGTTTTTGCCCCTTTTGAAGCTTTTGCCTTGTAATCAAAAACCTCATTGAATGTACCATCAAGGACATATGGGTATATAGACTGCCATTTACCTGACCAATCAGTCAATTGACGTTTTTTGATATCTTTATCTTTAAAGTAACCATTTGCTACTGTCTCAGTAGTTTCTGTTTCAGACTTAATATCTTTCCCAGCAACACTTGTTGTCAGCTCGAGTGATTTTAAATTTTCACGCATAACTGAAAAATAATCTTCCCCAGCTTTGATTTGCTTTTTAGTCAGACTCTCAATTGGATTTAATACAGCAGTTTTGACCCCAGCTTCATCAGCAAGTGTTTTTGCCACCTTACTTGAAGCATTTTCTTCAAAATAGATGTATTTGATGTCGTATTTTTTAATATACTTTGTCAAACTTGCTAAACGCTTGGCAGAGGGCTCTGTTTCAGCAGTGACACCTGTAATTGAAACTTGTGTCAAACCATAATCAAGAACAAGATAATTGAATGCTGCATGCTGTGTCACAAAACTTTTTTGTTTTGCGTCTGTAAGAGCTGTTGCATATTCACTATCGAGGGCATTCAGCTTTTCAATATAAGCTGCCGCATTGGCTTTGAAAGCATCTGCTTTATCAGGGAATGATGCAACTAAACTGTCTCTGATATTTTCAACGACAGTAATAGCTCTTTTAGGAGAAAGCCAGACATGAGGATCATAAGCATGCGAATGTCCTTCATGCCCTTCCTCTTCTTCTCCTGAACTACCCAAAAGCAACATATTTCCTGTTCCTTGGACGATAGTTATTTTTTTAGTGTCAATGCTTTTACTGAGACTTGAAACCCAAGTTTCCATATTGTCATTCATATAGATAAAAGCATCAGCATCTTGAATAGTAGCAATATTTTTAGTTGAAGGTTCAAAATCATGAGGTTCCGTCCCTGCTTTTATCAACATGGACACATTACCTTCATCACCTACCACACCTTTGGTAAAATCATACACAGGATAAAATGTCGTAACAACATCAATCTTATCATCTGCAAAAACTGTTCTCACTTGACTAATCTGCCAAGTCAGTATAATCCCAAGTAAACTGATTATAAAAAGAATTTTCTTCTTCATAACGCCTCTCTTTCCTTAACTAGTTAATAGTTTACTGGTTAAGTATATCACAATTTTAGTTTTTTGCAAGATTTTTCTGTAAAAATTTTCAGAAAAATAATTTTATCCTTTCTCAATATCTGAAAAAATCTGTCATGAATAAGAAAAACCATGTAACACTTGTTACATGGTTTACAAACGAATTAATCACTAATTGAGAAATGATTGGTCATCAAATTACTTGCATCAAAAAGTACTTTATTTAGTAATGATTGTGTTTCCTTTTCGATGTAATCACTCATCTTTTGGTTTTCGGCTTCAAAATCGACAACCTCTCCAGCTGCTAAATGAGCATCAACTTGATTAATCATTACATGCCCTTGTGCCATAGTCTTCTCTACATAGCTTTCAATAGAATCTTCATGTTCATAATAATGAGGATCTGCCAGAGCTGCAATCAATCGATTTGTCCAGTAAAAATTGTTCGTGGTAACATCATCAGTAGTATTGGCAAAATAGTCTGGAGTCGTGCTTACTTGTGTGAAGAAAGGTACTGCGGTATTGAAAGGCATTGATCCAAAAGAGAGCCATTGAATGCCTGTTGTATCATGCGGTTGATTTGGTCGCAATTGTAAAATGGCTGTCTGGCTGGTGCGATTTATCCCAATCGTTCTGAAAGTACGTTGGCTCGTCTTATTTCCTTCCGGCCCATAAGGGTCAAAGTTGGTATCTTGGTAATGATTACTAAGAACATATTTTATATCTTCAATAGTAATTTTTCGATAAGGTTTTTGACACCAAGGAATGAAAAAGCTACGAGGATCTTGTACAATTTCAGGATTTAAAAAACGTTGCATCGCCCATGCGCGTGGCGTATTATAATGACGATCTTTATCTTTTTGGCTTCCAAAAGCAAAACGGGGATTAAAATGTTCATTAGAGTAAGTTGTATCCAAATTGTATTTTTTTATAAATTTTCTTAAGTCAGAAGAATACATATAGTCATCTGGATTATTAAATTCAAAATGATCAATTCCAAATTGGTTTGGAGCAGTCACATAAGCATCATCTGGCACACGTCGAGCAATCCAGTGATGTCCTCCAATGGTTTCCAACCACCATATTTCTTTAGTGTCTGAAAATGCAATACCATTGGATTCATACGTTCCATATTCTGCTAAAAGAGCACCTAATCGCTCAACACCTTCACGCGCCGAGTGAATATATGGCAATACTAGAGTTAGCATATCTTCCTCACCAATTCCTGAAGCAACCAGCGGGTCTGCTCCCAAAACACGAGGATTGGTCGTAATTGTCTCTGTGGCACTCATAGCTACATTAACTGTGTTAATACCTGCTTCTCCCCAGATCCCATCTTTTGAAGGGGCATCCGGCACTGATGTGTAAGCCATTGGATCATCAGGCAAGTCAATTTCAAAAGATGACAAAACCGATTTGTAATGACGTGGTTGATCTTCTGGTTTAATAACTGTAAACTGTTTCGATGTAAAACTGCCACTTTGAGAGTCTTCTGTCCGAGCAATCATAGTAGAGCCATCACAAGTAGCTTTTCTTCCTACGAGAATTGTTGTACATGAATCAGATGCTGTTCTATTTCTCATTGTAATCCCCCTAATATCTAATATCCCCATTATAACACTTTGCAATTATCTTAGACAAGTTAGTAATGAATATTTCCAATGATATCAGTCACTAAATGCGTTGATAAACATAAACAGCCACCTATGAACTGTTCTTCTCTAAATTAAAAGGCCAGAAAATTTTGTATCTGGTCTGTTATAAATCGTCAGCAATTTTGTTAATTTTCCGTAAACGATGATTGACACCACTTTTTGTAATAGGAAATTTCAAACTATCCGCAATTTGTTGAATAGAGTAGTCTGGATGAGCCACACGGATCTGGGCAATCTGTTGCAATTCGAGTGGCAAGATGTCCAAGCCAGCTGTATCTCTAATCTTAATAATATTCGTGATAGTTTTCATGCTAGCTGTTATAGTTTTTGCAATATTTGCCGTCTCAGCATTATTAGCTCGGTTAATATCATTACGCGTTTCACGCATGATTTTAATTTCTTCAAAGTCTTCTTTACATGCCATAGCACCAATAACAATAAGGAAATCCATAATGTCTTCTGCCTTTTGCAAATAAGTTATGGAGCCATTTTTATGCTCAATGACCTTAGCATTCAACATGAACTTACGTAATAGATTGGCTAAGTCTTCCGCATGATCTTGATAAACTGAAAAAATTTCTAATTGGTACTTCCCAGACTCCGGATCTCGAATAGTTCCAGTGGATAAAAAAGCACCTCTTAGGTAAGAACGTCCCTTTTCATCATCCTCTAAAATAATCGAATTAATTCCAGTTTCACTACCAAAAAAGGCATCGGCTAACTGTAAATCAGATAAAATAGCTTCGACATTGTTACTAATAAAAACAGTATAGACTCTATTCTTACGCAAGTTTGTTTTTTGATGATATTTGATCTCTGGGACGACTTGGTAAAACACTTCAATCAATCGGTAAAAATGACGGGCAATTTTTGCGTTTTCAGTTGTAATAGACAGCGTTAGTCCTTTTCCTGTGAGACCTAGACTGCCAGACATTTTTATGATTGCTGAAAGCTCGCTCTTATCAGTCAATCCTAAACTCAGCAACTCTTCTTTGACTTTTACAGTAAAACTCATGCTTTACGCACACTAACCAAGCTCATCAATTCTTCAACGACAGAGTCACCATCATGAAAGGCGCCACCATTTTCCAAACGGAGAAAGTTAGAAGAAATGACTCGTTTTACTTGCTTTTGAAGCTCAGGGAAATTGTGCTCCACTTGAACCAAATACTCATCAAACCTATTGGTATTCATATAAGATCGTGGCACTTCCTCAACATTTACAAGAACGGTATCGATAATATCTTGTCCTAAGTGACGGTTAAGCACTGCAACATGATCCGCATCTGTAAAGTGCTCTGTCTCCCCATACTGTGTCATAATATTGCAGACATAAGCAACTTGAGCATCTGTCTCAAGAAGTGCTTGCTTGATTTCAGGGATAACCAGATTTGGTAATATAGATGTGAAAAGTGAACCCGGACCTAATACAATCATATCACTCTCCATGATAGCATTGACAACTTTTCGGCTTGCCGTCGGCTTCTCGTCATTATAGGTATTGGTAACATAGACATGATCAATCATACCTTTATGCTCTGAAATATGACTCTCACCAGTCACTTCGTACCCATCTCGAAAGACAGCATGTAATGTCAGAGGATTTTCGCTAGAAGGATATATCTTACCCGTCACATGGAAAAATTTTGTTAAAATTTGCATGGCATTATAAGTTGAGCCTTGCATCTCCGCTATTCCAGCAATAACAAGATTCCCAAGTGGGTGTCCAGCTAGAGCACCGTCACTTTCATTGAAACGGTATTGAAAAACCCTTTCGTAAAATTTTGGCATATCACTCATGGCAACAAGGACATTCCTCAAATCTCCCGGAGGTGTCAACTGCGTTACCGACCGTAACTTTCCAGAGCTACCGCCATCATCTGCCACTGTAACAATAGCAGTAATATCAACTTCTTCGTGACGAAGGCTACTAAGAATAACAGGAATTCCTGTTCCGCCTCCAATCACTGTTATTTTAGGTTTCCTCATGAACGATTCACAGTCTCCTTACGTCGATTTCTGTCACGATGGGTTTCATTGATAATCCAATTTTTCTTTAAATCTTCTGACAATCTGTGAGCGAAAGCTACACTTCTATGCTGACCACCTGTACAACCAATAGCAATCGTTAAAAGGGACTTTCCTTCTTTTTCGTAGCCTGGCAAAATAGGCCTAAGCAAGTCTAGCAAATGTTGGTAAAACTCTTCCGACTCCTCATGTCCCATAACGTAATCATAGACGGTTTTATCTAGACCTGTTAAATGTCGTAACTCTGGAATATAGTAAGGGTTAGGCAAGAAACGGACATCAAAAAGCAAATCTGCATCTAATGGCAAACCATATTTAAACCCAAAACTAACGATTTCAATACGAAATGAGGCTTGATTATCCTCACTAGAAAATTGCTCGGAAATCGTCTTACGCAATTGACGAGGTGTTAATTCCGTCGTATCCACCACATTTTGACTAAGATTTTTTAAAGGTGCCAACAATTCACGCTCAAGTTTGATACCGTCTAAAATACGACCATCTGCTGCTAACGGATGACTACGGCGAGTTTCCTTATAACGTGAAATGAGTTCGCCATCAGTGGCATCCAAGAAAAGGATTTTAAAATCAAGATTGTCATTGACATCCATCTTGTCTAGAACTGAATTGATTTCATTGAAAAAGCGGCGACTACGCATGTCTACAACTAAAGCCACTCGATTATTGTCACTTGATTGCTCAACTAGCTCCAAGAATTTCGGCACTAAGGTTGGTGGCATATTATCAATGGTAAAATAACCCAAATCTTCAAAAGACTGAATAGCAACTGTTTTCCCTGCTCCGCTCATTCCTGTCACAATAACGAGATTTATTTTTTTCTCAGACATGATATTCTCCTCATTCACTTAATATTACCATTATAGCAAAAATAAAAGCAAAGATTTGAATGGAAAGATAAAAATAAGAAAATATGCGGTTTTGAGGCACACCACATTTCTCACTATAAAATTTTAAAACATCATCTGTTATGATACGATTTCCCAAAAGCATTTCTTTTATGTAGCGCCAATTACCATAGCCAATTGCATGAAAATCTTCTTCCTCTTGTTTTTGAGGCATTGTTGTAGCTCTTTAGAATCTATTATCCCCTGCTTCATAAACTCTTTCTTAAATTTATTTGCCCGTGATTCTATGAGTTCTTTTAAACGTTCGCCTGAATCCACAGCATTTATATTTACAAATGGGTCTTTTCTTATTTTCAAATAAGTTCCCTTCTCATTTAGAGCAATAGAATCTGCCGTTTGGCAGATTCATTCATATAATTTTTCAAAAGATGGGACTACACCAAAAACTTCTTGACAATTTTTTACGTATTTTTGCTTATCAATTTCTTTCATATCATTATATTCACAGATTATAACTTTTAAATTTATAATATCTGAGAACATTACCATTAAAAGTTTTTTATCGGATTTTAAAGAATGACCAAAAATATATAGGGTGTCAATATTTTTTTCCTTTACTAACTGTTGAAGGTTCACATCATAATCAGAAAAACTTAACAAATATTTTGAAACAAAGTCATATATTTCTATGTCTACTGGTATTCCATCAATTTCTCCTTTTAGTAATTTGGCATATGTCGCAAGTAAGTCTGTTCGTAATTGATAAGTCATTCCATCATATAATCTTGAATTTGCATACTTATGATTCTTACTTACAAAAAATGGAAGAATTCTTTGGAGTTTTTTATCAATGCTGTATGACATAACAATGGGAGAAGCTTCTTCTGAACTCCCTCGGTAAAAATTAGTTTGATACGGTTTAACAAAATCATCTGCTTCATTTTCATCATCCCCAAGTACAACATCAAAAATATTATCTCCATGCAGATGAATAACATTCCTTGCTTTATATGTTTCTTCCAGCAAATGAGTATAATTTGTAGTTAAATTCAGCTCGGATTTAGACACAATTTCATAGATTCTTAAAAAAGTTATTTCAGGATATGAAATAGTTCTAAGATAATCTATAAAAAATTGTCCAAATTCACTTGTAAATGTAAATAGATCTTCTACTTTTATCTTTCCGGTCATTCTAATTTTAGATAATTTATCTTCAAATTGATTCCATTCACTAATATCAGATATACCAACAAGTTTTTCAAATTCATCTAAACTTTCATTTTTGTTATATTTTTCTTCATTGTTACGAAGATATTCTATAAAATCTAAAAAATTTGTAGGGGTATTTGGAAAATAATGAGCAATATCAAAACCGTTTCCTGTTAAAATAGCAGGATTCATTCCATCGCCTTCACTTTCTCTTCAATAAACGCAATCTCGTACTTATCAAGTCCATACTTCACATAGAGTTGTTGGTCAATTTCAGGGATTGATTTTGTCCAATCAATGAATATCAGCTAGACCTTTGTAAGTTTCAACTTCAATTGTATTAATAGCACCACTATCAAAAAGTGCTTTAGCATTTAGTTTCGTTATTTTTCTTCTTACCTAGCCAATTCAATACTATCTGTTATTCCTAATTTGTTTTCTAGCATGCTAATTCAGCTCCTTTACAACTTCAGCGATTGAGCTCAATCACTCACAAATATAATGTTTTTTCTGCTTTAATCAGCAATTTCCTCTTCACTCGTATATCTATTTGCCATCTCTCTTTTCTCTCCCATATATCTCCAAGTAGATTGCGAAATCTTCTAAAACAATATCTTATTATTTGCTACTCTTCTCTTCTTCCATCTTTCCAATAAATTCTTGACGATTTTTTTGAATATCTGCCAATTGTTCTGTGATGGAAACAAGCATTTCGGTTTGCAATTTTTGGATTTCTAATAAGTCTGACTGATCTTGTTGGACCAAATGATCGATTTTTGTGTGCAACAGCCTGACGCCTTCTTCTGACTTTTTATTGACATTAAAATCATTTTTAGCTTGTAAGCGATCATAGTCTGATGCACGATTTTGGCTCATCATTATCAAGGGAGCTTGAATAGCTGCTAAGGTAGACAGGACAAGATTTAGTAAAATAAAAGGATAAGTATCGAAGCCCAGACCAAATGGCTTGATAACATTAAAAGTCATCCAGATAACCATCATGGCAATAAAGCTAAGAATGAAAACCCAAGAACCTCCAAATCTTGCCACCGAGTCAGCAACCTTTTGACCAAAGGTAATCTTTTTGTCCCATTGCTGCTGAACATCTAAAGTTGTATAGTGCTGATTTTTTGTCACATCATAGACAGTTTCACGCACATGGTCATTTTTCTTATTTGCCGCTTCAATGATTTCCTCTAAAAAAATTAGTCGGTACTTTGCAATATTTTTATTACTAATAAAGTCTGTCTCTATTAATTGAGGAAAGTCTTTTAAAATCAGGCTTCTCAACCGAATATTTAGTTCTGACAAAAAGACACCTTCTGTCAAAGGGTACTTTTCACGATCAATGGCATCCACCAGCACAGTTTCTTTTACCATAGCATTGCCTTCTTTCTTTAATTAATAGTATTATATCAGAAAATTTCTGTCATTACCTTTTCTGTATCGCTATCAGATTCTACCTGAAATAGAAAAAAACAAGCATAAAAAATGATTGTTAGTTGTAAATAGATAATATTGTGTAACGCTAGGTTGCTCATCTCACAAAAGAAAGGCAATGACTCCTAATCTCTATTGATGGTAATACCTAATACTGTAAGGTGACCATTACTAATGAGCGTAATAACCAACCTGGCCAGTTCTTTAGCAGGCATATCAAAGCCGGATTTTATCCACCAAGTCAAGGTTCCTGTGAAGATGCTTGTTAAGTATGCCACAATAAAATCAGTCGGTACAGGAACACCTGACTCTGTGACATTGAGCTTTTCTAAAAGATTGGCATACTTTTCCCTTAAAAGCTTACTAAAATTGGATTGCATGACTTCCTGAGCAATACTCTTAACAACAATCTGGGCAACTGGAGGATTCTTTTCAAGACTATGATAAAAATCTGATAGAAGTTTTTCTCCTTTTTTTACCCTAACTATATCACCAACAGCGACTTGAGCAGCATCTATCATTTCTGACATTTGCTCAAGCATTTGTTTTTGAATACCACGTTGCAACTCATCTTTGTCGGCATAATGAGCATAGAATGTTGCACGGTTAATCATTGCTTTATCAGCGATATCTTGGACAGTAATTTTCTCATAATCTTTCT
>CAZPYI010000003.1:0-35739 GCA_964590305.1 uncultured Streptococcus sp. | reverse complement strand
TTTTTCAACTGCGGTATCAAAAATGACACGCGCATTTTTCCAAATATCCTGACCAACACCATCACCTTCAATATAGGGAATGATTGGATTGTCTGAAACCTGAAGTGCACCATCTTTTAATGTGATTTTATCTGCCAATTTATCTCCTCCCAATAGGAATATATTCCAAGTCCAACTGTCCGAGGTAGTTCGAACGTGGACGAATCAATTTATTATTTTTTTGTTGCTCTTGAATATGTGCAATCCAACCTGATACACGACTCATTGCAAAAATAAGCGTGAAAATAGAACTATCAATTCCCAATACATGATAAACTGTCGCTGAATAGAAATCTACATTAGGAATAAGTCCCTTGGTGTTCTTCATATAATCTTCAATCTCACGTGAAAGATTAAACCAAATCTCATTTTCAGTTCCAACAGCAAGCTCTTCAGCCATTTCTCTTAGGTACTTCTCACGTGGATCTTGAGTTTTATAAACACGATGACCAAATCCCATAATTTTTTCTTGAGAATCTAATTTCTCTTGAAGGTAAGCTTTTGTATCGCCATGTTCTTTTATTTCTTTCAACATTTCAAAAACACGCTCGTTTGCTCCTCCATGAAGAGGTCCCTTTAACGTTCCAATTGCTGTTGTAACGCATGAATAAATGTCCGCTAAAGTTGAAGCACAGACACGCGCTGCAAAAGTTGACGCATTTAACTCATGATCTGCATGTAAAATAAGTGCCTGATTTAGCGCTTTGACTTCCTTTTCAGATGCCTCTTTCCCATTTAGCATATATAGAAAATTTGCCGCAAAACTCAAATCTTCACGTGGACTAACTGGTGTTTGCCCTTCTCTCAGCCTCGCAAATGTTGTAATGATTGTTGGCATTTTTGCCATTAGTTGGATAGACTGTTCATAGATTGCTTCAAGACATGTTTCTTCAGCATTGACATTATAAACACCAAGAAGACTAACTGTTGAACGTAAAACACTCATTGGATGTAAGTGTCTCCGTGACTGAATCAGAATACATTGCTCAACAGCATCACTGATTGCATAATTTGAACGTAATTCTGAAACAAAATTGTTCAATTCAATTTGCGTTGGTAAATGCAAATTCCAAAGAAGGTAAATGACTTCTTCAAAACTAGCGTTGTTGTCTATTAACTCTGAAATATTATAACCTGCATATGACAAAGAATCGTCGATAATCGCACTAATTCGCGTATTGCAGGCAATAAGATCTTTTAACCCATTTTCTTCCGCCATTTTAGGACCTTTCTAATTTCTTTCTGACTACCATTGGAAGGATTCCGCCATTTTTATAGTAACGTATGTCAGCATCAGCATCAAAACGTACAATGGCTTTAAAGTTGAAATCGCCATCTTCACCGTGAGCGACAATATCAACGACATCATGAATTCCAGGATTTTCTGAAAGATTGATATCATAAGTTTCCAATCCGGTTAGTCCAAGACTGTCTGCAGTTTGGCCTTCAAGAAATTGTAGAGGAAGAACTCCCATCATCACAAGGTTAGAACGATGGATACGTTCAAAGCTTTCTGCAATAACCGCCTTAACACCTAAGAGATAAGACCCTTTAGCTGCCCAGTCACGACTTGATCCCATACCATAGTCTTTCCCTGCAATAACAATTGTTTCTGTATTATCTTTTTTATAATTCATTGCTGCATCATAAATTGGCATGATTTCACCTTTGTATTTAGTGAATCCACCAATCTTACCATCTGCCAAGTCATTATTGATACGGATATTAGCAAATGTTCCCCTCATCATAACTTCGTGATTTCCACGTCGACTACCGTAAGAGTTGAAATCTGTATAATCAACCCCATGACTATCAAGATAAAGTGCAGCTGGACTTGATTTTGCAATATTCCCAGCAGGAGAGATATGGTCAGTCGTCACACTATCACCAAATTTTGCCAAAGGTTTCAAATTGTTAAGTGGTTTGATTACCAAATCTTCACCTAAACTATCAAAATAAGGTGGATTTTGAATATAGGTTGAATCTTCGTTCCAACTGTATATTTTACTTTCTTCTGTTGGAATCATATTCCATTTTTCGCTATCAGAGAACACATGTTCGTATTCTTTTTCGAATAACTCACGTGTCACAAATTCCTCAACAAAAGCAGTGACTTCTTCATTTGTTGGCATAATATCATTTAAATAAACACCATTTCCTGATTTGTCATAACCAAGGGGTTCTGATGTCAAATCAATGTTCGTATTTCCTGCAAGCGCATATGCCACAACTAATGGTGGACTAGCAAGGAAGTTTGCTTTGACAAGCGGGTTAATGCGCCCTTCAAAGTTTCTATTCCCAGAAAGTACTGCTGATGCTAATAAGTCCGTATCAACGATAGCTCTAGCAACTTCTGGACGAAGATTCCCAGAGTTTCCGATACAAGTAGTACAGCCATAACCAACAACATTAAAACCAAGTTGATCAAGGTAAGGTTGCAGCCCTGAATTTTTAAGGTAACCTGTAACAACCTTACTACCCGGTGCTAGAGATGTTTTAACTGTTGGCGCAACTGTCAGACCTTTTTTCACAGCATTTCGTGCCAAAAGACCAGCAGACATAAGAACATAAGGATTTGATGTGTTGGTACATGATGTAATTGCAGCAATAGCAACGTGCCCTGTTTGGATAGCAACTTCCTTGTCAGTAAAGTGTACAGTTGCAGTTCGAGTGATTTCGTCAGCATCCAATCCAAAACCTTGAACACCAGCTTCACGAACTAAACTATCTTGGAATGTTTGCTTAGCTTGAGTGAGATCAATCAAATCTTGTGGTCGTTTAGGCCCTGAGATGCTTGGTGTAATTGTTGACAAATCAATTTCAACCACTTTAGTATAGTCAGCTTGACTATTTTCATCGTAGAAAAGGTTGTTACGCTTTGCGTATTCTTTTGTCAATTCAATATGTTCTTCTTTACGGTTAGTTAAACGCATGTAGTTAAGCGTTTCATCATCAATAGGGAAGTAACCACAGGTTGCACCATACTCAGGAGCCATATTTGCTACAGTCGCACGATCAGCTAGACTAAGATTTGATAGGCCATCTCCGAAATATTCTACAAATTTACCTACTACATTTTCTTGACGTAAAACTTGCGTTACTTTAAGTGCCAAATCAGTAGCTGTCGCAATTTTAGGAAGTTTCCCCGTCAGATGAACTCCAATAACTTCTGGAACTGGAAAATAAGAAGCCTCACCTAACATGGCTGCTTCTGCTTCGATACCTCCAACTCCCCAGCCGAGAACTCCAATACCATTAATCATAGTTGTATGACTGTCTGTTCCAAACATAGAATCTGGATAAAGAACCCCATCATTTTCAATGATAACATCACTAAGAAACTCGATATTAACTTGGTGAATAATCCCTGTAGCTGGTGGAACTGCACGATAGTTATCAAATGATTTTTCTGCCCATTTTAAAAATTCATAACGTTCATTATTACGTTTAAATTCTAAATCAATGTTATCTTCAAGAGCCGTATCACAGCCATAAAAATCTACTTGCACACTATGGTCAATAACTAAATCAACAGGTATCTCTGGGTTGATAAGCTCTGGATTTCCACCGTTTTGAACAATGGCATCTCGCATAGAAGCTAAGTCAACAACTACAGGAACACCTGTGAAATCTTGTAAAATAACACGGCTTGGTTTAAAAGGAACCTCACCTTGAGGTGAGCTGGAATTGTAGGTTGCTAAATTTTTAATATGATCAGCTGTAATGTCTACACCATCATATTTTCTAAGTAAGCTTTCTAGCAAAATTCGAATAGTGTAGGGGAGTTTTTTGATATCTCCTTCATAATGAGAAACAGCTTCCTCAAGATTGAAATACTGGTAATCACTATTATTAAATGGAAAGATTGAAAGATATTCCAAAATAAAAAACCTCCGAATTTTCTAAATATTTGTATAAATTATACCCTTAACTGAATATTTAGTCAACTTTTTTCTTTGTATGTTATATAACATAACATATATTGTTAGATTAGACTGCTTTTATCTTATAATATCCTAATTCTACCATTTGACACTAAATCTGGTACTATGTGAATATTTATAACACCACATATTGTGTTTTTCTAAGCTGAAATTCTTGCTTTTTCTAATATTTTTTTATATGATATTCCTATGTCAATTTTCTTGTGAGGGGCAAAATTCAAATAACCTACTACAAGTAAACTATTAAAAATACAAAAGGAGCGACTAATGGGAACGATTACATTATTTTCAAAAAATAACTGCATGCAATGTAAAATGACTAAAAAATTCTTGGAGAAGGAAGGCGCAGATTATCAAGAGATCAATATCGATGAGCATCCTGAAAAGATTGAATATGTCAAGAGTCTAGGTTTCTCTGCTGCTCCTGTCATTGAGTCTGAAAATCTCGTTTTTTCTGGCTTTCAACCCGCAAAACTCAAAGAAATTATCTAAGTATAATTCTTAACATTATACCTGTGTTAACAATGTTAGATAAACCTATATATATAGAAGGAAAATAGAAGAATGAGTCTTAAAAATCTTGGAGATGTCTCATATTTCCGCCTTAATAACGAAATCAACAGACCAGTTGATGGTCAAATTCCACTTCACAAAGACAAAGAAGCTTTGCGTGCTTTTTTTATTGAAAATGTAAAGCCTAATTCAATGAAATTTGACAATATTACTGAAAAAATAGACTATTTGGTAGAGAATGATTATATAGAATCAGCATTTATCAAAAAGTATTCACCACTTTTCATCGAGAGTTTGTCACGTAAAATTCATTCTCATGATTTTCATTTTCAATCATTCATGGCGGCTTATAAGTTTTACCAACAGTATGCTTTAAAGACAAATGATGGTGAATTTTATCTTGAAAGCATAGAAGATCGTGTCCTCTTCAATGCTCTTTACTTTGCTGATGGAAATGAAGTTCTGGCCGAAGACTTAGCTGTTGAAATGATTAATCAACGTTACCAACCTGCTACTCCTTCTTTTCTGAATGCAGGAAGAAGTCGTCGTGGAGAATTGGTGTCTTGTTTCCTTATTCAAGTAACTGATGACATGAATTCTATCGGACGCTCTGTCAATTCTGCACTACAATTATCACGTATTGGTGGTGGAGTAGGTATTTCTTTGAGCAATCTTCGTGAAGCCGGCGCTCCTATCAAAGGCTATGCTGGTGCCGCTTCTGGAGTTGTGCCTGTTATGAAGTTATTTGAAGATAGTTTTTCATACTCTAATCAACTTGGGCAACGTCAAGGCGCAGGTGTCGTCTACCTTAACGTTTTCCATCCAGATATCGTTGCTTTTCTTTCAACTAAAAAAGAAAATGCTGATGAAAAAGTTCGTGTTAAGACACTCTCTCTTGGTGTAACTGTTCCTGATAAATTTTACGAATTGGCTAGGAACAATGAAGACATGTATTTATTTAGTCCATACTCTGTTGAAAGAGAATACGGAATTGCATTTAATTACATTGATATCACAGAAAAATACGATGAATTAGTGGCAAATCCAAATATTATAAAGACAAAAATCAAAGCTCGTGATTTAGAAACTGAAATTTCGAAATTACAACAAGAATCTGGCTACCCCTACATTGTCAATGTTGACACTGCAAACCGTCATAATCCCATTGATGGCAAAATCGTTATGAGTAATCTTTGTTCAGAAATTCTACAAGTCCAAACACCAAGTCTTATTAACGATGCTCAAGAATATTTACAAATGGGGACAGATATTTCATGTAACCTAGGGTCAACTAATGTTGTTAATATGATGGTATCACCAGACTTTGGACGCTCTATTAAAGCAATGACACGTGCTTTAACTTTCGTTACAGATTCCTCAAATATTGATGCTGTTCCGACTATCAAGCACGGAAATAGTCAAGCACATACTTTTGGATTGGGTGCTATGGGCCTACACTCTTTCCTTGCTCAACATCATATTGAATACGGTAGCCCTGAATCAATAGAATTCACCGATATCTACTTTATGCTCATGAATTACTGGACATTAGTAGAGTCTAATAATATCGCTCGTGAACGTCAAGAATCATTTGGTGGTTTTGAAAACTCAAAATATGCAGATGGTTCTTATTTTGACAAATATGTGACAGGTCAATTTGTACCTCAGTCTAATCGTGTCAAGGAATTATTTGAAGGGCATTTCATCCCACAAGCTGAAGATTGGGTGGCGTTACGCAGTGCTGTTATAGCTGATGGACTTTACCATCAAAACAGACTTGCCGTCGCACCAAACGGCTCTATTTCATATATTAATGATGTATCAGCTTCTATCCATCCTATCACACAACGTATCGAAGAACGTCAAGAAAAGAAAATCGGGAAAATTTACTATCCCGCTGCTGGACTTTCTACAGCTACCATTCCTTTTTACACGTCTGCCTATGATATGGACATGCGAAAAGTGATTGATGTCTATGCCGCAGCAACTGAACATGTTGACCAAGGGCTTTCACTGACTCTCTTCTTACGAAGTGAACTCTCAAAAGAGATTTATGAGTGGAAATCTGAAAACAAGCAAACAACACGAGACCTTTCAATTTTACGTAACTATGCCTTTAATAAAGGTGTCAAATCTATCTACTATGTCCGTACTTATACAGATGATGGTGAAGAAGTTGGCGCAAACCAATGTGAATCTTGTGTCATCTAAAAGGTAGATACTTGAAATATTCAAAAAATGAATGTTTTAACTACAACTTTTACAAGTAGCAAAAGAAATAACAATGAACCAGTCTTAGTGGCTGGCTTTCTGCTACACTAAAAAATAAAGACTTCAATATTACCATCAGGAGAAAGAAATGACAACATATTATGAAGCTATAAACTGGAATGAAATCGAAGATATCATTGATAAATCAACTTGGGAAAAGCTAACCGAACAATTCTGGCTTGATACTCGTATCCCATTGTCAAACGATCTAGATGACTGGCGTAAATTATCAGCAGAAGAAAAAGATCTTGTGGGTAAAGTCTTTGGTGGACTGACTCTGCTTGATACCATGCAATCTGAATCAGGTGTGGAAGCCATTCGTGGGGATGTTCGAACTCCTCACGAGGAAGCCGTTCTTAATAATATCCAGTTTATGGAATCTGTCCATGCCAAGTCCTACTCTTCAATCTTTTCAACCTTGAATACTAAAACTGAAATAGAAGAAATATTTGAATGGACAAATAGCAATGAGTTCCTTCAGAACAAAGCCAAAATTATCAATGATATTTATAAGACGGGTGACGCACTACAAAAAAAAGTGGCCTCTACATTCTTAGAAACCTTCCTCTTTTATTCTGGTTTCTTCACCCCACTCTACTATCTCGGTAATAATAAACTAGCTAACGTTGCTGAAATCATTAAATTGATCATTCGTGATGAGTCTGTTCATGGCACTTACATTGGATATAAATTCCAATTAGGATTCAATGAATTATCTGAAGACAAGCAAGATGAATTCCGCGACTGGATGTATGACCTGCTTTACCAACTTTATGAAAATGAAGAAAACTATACCAAAAGCCTTTATGACACTGTTGGTTGGACTGAGGAAGTCATGACATTTCTTCGATACAATGCAAATAAAGCCCTCATGAATCTTGGTCAAGATCCGCTCTTTCCTGATGGTGCAAATGATGTTAATCCCATTGTTATGAATGGTATCTCGACAGGTACATCCAATCACGACTTCTTTAGTCAAGTTGGGAATGGTTATCTTCTTGGTTCGGTAGAATCTATGAAGGATGATGACTATAACTTTGGTTTGTAAGACTCTGCCATACTAATAAATATCATAGCTACAGGATTAAACTATGATATTTATTTACTTGTCATATTGACAAAGTTTATTTGCAATGATAAACTAACTGTATTCAATTTTTATATCACAAAGGAGTGCCACTGGCTGAGATCGCATTTGCGAAATCCTGATAACCTGATCTAGTTAATACTAGCGTAGGGATTGTGACACTGATTTTTTATAATTATCATGACACTATTATCAGAATTTATGGGCTCCTTTGTAGAAAAAAGGAGTCTTTTATGTCTAAAAATTCTAACTTGACAGCGCTTGTCGAGACAGCTATCGTTGCTGCTTTTGCCATGGCTTTATCGCTGATTCCAGATTTTGCTTCATGGTTCACACCATCTTTTGGTGCGATTCCTCTTGTTCTTTTCTCGCTTAGACGAGGAACTAAGTACAGCTTGTTAGCGGGCCTTATTTGGGGACTTTTACACTTCCTCCTTAGTAAAGTCTATTATCTCAGTTTGTCCCAAGTGTTTATTGAATATATTATCGCCTTCATTTCTATGGGACTTGCGGGAATAATGGCAAAACCTTTCCAAAATGCTTTGTCTAAGGATAGAAAAACTTCAGCACTTTTATGGGCAATTCTTGGTGCTAGCTTGGCAATAGCGGTCCGTTATTTTTGGCATTTCGTAGCGGGTGTTCTTTTCTGGGGAAGTTACGCACCAGAAGGGATGTCTCCTTACTGGTATTCCTTTACAGTCAACGGTACTGCTGGTCTTTTGACACTTATCTTTGTCATCATTGCACTTGTCATTATTGTTCCAAGCCAAGGGAAGATATTCTTGACAAAAAACAAGTAGAATGTACCTTTAATAATATGAATAAAAGTTTATCTTTCTATTCAAATTCATACTAACATATTGAAAAAACTAGACAAGATTGTCTAGTTTTTTTCTTCAAATATCTCTTTCAGAATTGCCACACCTGTATTGATATCATCTTCTGTAAGCGTTAGAGGAGGCAATAATCTGATAACATCCGTCCCTGCAGTTAAGACGACCAGACCTTTATCACGCGCAGTTTGGACCAAATCCCCCAGATTCCCATTTGTCTGAATCCCAATCATATACCCTAATCCTCGAACTTGAGTGACTTTTGAATTGTTTTCAAAGGTTTCCTCGAGTTTTTTTATTAGAAGGTTGCTATTCGCATAGACTGTTTCTAGGAAGTTTTCGGATGTCATAATATCAAGTACGCTTGAGGCTGCGGACATAGCAAGTTTATTACCTCCAAAAGTGGACCCATGACTTCCATAATCAAATGCTTGTGATAGATTAGACTTCCCAAGCATAGCACCAACCGGTACACCATTTGCCAATCCCTTTGCTAGCGTAAAAATATCTGGTTCAATGCCATAATGTTCAAATGAAAAGAGCTTACCAGTACGCCCCATGCCAGTTTGCACTTCATCAATGATAAGCAAAATACCATTTTCCTGGCATAAACTTGCTAAAGCCGTCACAAATTCTTGTTTGGCAGGTAGAATACCAGACTCACCCTGTACCAATTCAATCATGACTGCAGCTGTTTGATTTGTCACCAGAGATTTGACACTATCTATATCATTGAAAACAGCATATTTGAAATGTGGGACAACATCACCAAAACCAGATTTTATTTTATCCTGACCTGTCGCTGACATAGACCCAAAAGTACGTCCGTGAAAAGAATCAATAAAGGAAATAATTTCTTGCTTGCCAGTTGCCTTACGGGCAATTTTTATGGCTGCTTCGTTCGCCTCAGCACCACTATTACAGAAGAAAGCAAGATAGTCCATATCACCAGCTAATTTACTAGCCACTTCTTCTTGCAAACTATTGATATAAAGATTTGGTGTGTGCCAGATTTTCTCTGCTTGCGCTTCTAAGGCAGATATTACTTGCATATGAAAGCCAAGGTTGGTTACACCAATGCCACTTGAAAAATCAAGATATTTTTTCCCATCCTGATCAATGAGATAATTACCTTCTGCTTTGACAAACTCAATAGCTGCTCTTTTATAATTTTGAAATAATTTACTCATCTTTAACCTTCCTTAATAATGGTTCCTGTCAAAAGATTATCCCCAATCAGCACTTCTTTTACTCCTGATTTCACAGTTTGTAAAGCACTCATAATTTTTGGAATCATGCCTCCTGTGATTACTCCAGAATCAATTTTTTCTTTTATCTGGCTTGTACTTAAATAATCCAAGACTTGACCATTGTCAAGAACACCTTTGACATCTGTCATTAAAACTAATTTTTCAGCTGATAAAGCCTCCGCAACGGCGGTTGCCAAATAATCTGCGTTAATATTGAGAAGTTCGCCATCCTTAGAATACCCTAAGGAAGCCATAACTGGAACCATACCATAGTCAATCATCTGATTTAAAATATCAGATTTTATACTAGACACTTTTCCAACATAGCCATAAGTGTCTTGGTCTAGAAAATCAGCTGCAACAACTCGTTCAATATCAGCTAAAAGCTGGATACTGTCAATATCTGTCTGATTTAACTTGTTGGTCAAGTCCTGCCCAACTGTATCCAATAATGCACGACTAACCAATACCATATCATCCTTGCTAGTGACACGAAGTCCATTAATTTTCTTAATTGGAATGTGATTATCTTTCATAAGCTTATTGATGGCAAAACCGCCCCCATGCACGATAAGCAGTTGCTTTCCGCTATCTTGCCAAGCTTTCAACTGGTTAAGAAAGCTTTGACTGAGTTGTTGACTTGCAACGCCTCCGATTTTAATAACAATTATATTCTTCATAGTAATTCCTTAGTACATTGTTTGAAAACTTTTGATAAGTCAGAATGTCACACAAATAAGAAACATCATTTTCAGTCTACAATGTGAATTTTCACGTTCATTTATGTTCTGTATAAGGCGTTGATTTTGACGTAGTCATAAGAAAGGTCACAACCCCAAGCATGTCCAACACTATCACCCGAGTGTAGATCAACAGTGATTTTTATATCATCTTCTTTCATAACATCTTGCATCTCATCCTCATCATATGTCACTGGACTAGATGCTAACATAACAGGGATATTATCCAAAAAGATATCAATATTGTCCACAGCGATATCAACTCCTGCATAGCCAATAGCTGCTAAAATACGTCCCCAGTTTGGATCTTCTCCAAAGATGGCTGTTTTAACCAAACTTGACCCCACAACGCTTTTAGCCATCATCCGAGCATCAACTTCATTTGGAGCATTTGTCACTTCAACTTCAATGAGTTTAGTAGCACCTTCACCATCTTTTGCAATTTTTTTGGCCAATTCGGTCATGACATAAGAAAGCATGGCTGAAAATTTATCAAAGTCAGGAGTATCTGGTAGAATTTCTTCATTTAAAGTACAACCATTTGATAAAACAAGTACCGTATCATTGGTTGACGTATCTCCATCAACTGTAATTTGATTGAAACTCGTTTCTACATTTTTGCTGAGAGCTAGCTGTAATGTATCACTAGAAATATTAGCATCACAAGTGATAAAAGCAAGCATAGTAGCCATGTTAGGGTGAATCATTCCTGAGCCCTTGGCAACACCGGCCATGATAACCTCGTCACGTCCAAACATTTCTGACACTGCAACATTTTTTTCTGAAGTGTCCGTTGTCAAAATAGCTTTAGAAAAGTCATCCGAATTGCCATTAATAACAATTTTTGAAAGCCCATTTTTCAGAGTCTCCATAGGGAGTAATTCTCCAATTATCCCTGTAGATGCAATGCCAACCAAATCTGGTTCAACGCCAAGTTTATCAGCCGTCCATTTTTGCATAGTGTAGGCATCTTCCATTCCTTGAATACCTGTACAAGAATTGGCGTTCCCTGAGTTAACAACTATTGCCTTCATTTTTTGTGTTTTTTTGACAGAATCTCTAGTTACAATCAGAGGAGCTGCGATAACTTTGTTTGTGGTATAAACTCCTGCCACACTAGCAGGCACCTCTGACACAATCCAACCAAAGTCCATTTTTTTCCTTTTAAATCCTGCATGTAGCCCATCAGCTGAAAAACCAAGTGGACTTGCGATATTTCCTTTAATTACTTTCATTTTTTCCTCAATTCGCTATTATTATAAGAAGTTAGGTGAGCTTAGTAGCCCTTCTGTTTCATCAAAACCAAACATAAGATTCAGATTCTGAACGGCTTGACCTGCTGCACCTTTTACCAAATTGTCAATGACAGAAACAACTGTCAAAATATTAGTCACTTCGTTGTATGAAAATCCAATATCGGTATAGTTTGAACCAACAACATTGTGTAAGTCAGGAAGATGTTTTTGTATTCTAACAAATGGCTTTTCAGCATAACAATCCTGATAAAATGCTAAAATTTCCTTCTCAGATAAAGACTTTTTCAATTTCACGTAAGCAGTTGCCATGATTCCTCGATTAACAGGAATAAGGGATGTTGAAAATTGGATATGCTCTAGTTGAACATCGAATAGTTTTAATTCTTGAACAATTTCTGGGATATGTTGATGCTGATTAAGCTTATAGGTCACATAATTATCATGTACATTAACAAAGTGGCTAGAATCAGACAACCCTTTACCAGCTCCAGTAAGTCCGCTTTTTGCATCAACAATAATACTATCCAAATCTATTACCTGGGCTTTAAGTAAGGGAATCAATGCCAACTCTGTTGCAGTAGCATAGCAACCAGGGTTAGAAATAAACTTCTTACCTTTTATATCTGAAAATTCAGCCAAACTGTAAGTGAATTTATCAAGTACTTCTTGAAATGTGGCTTCTTTTTTGTACCATTTTTCATAAGTATCAGCAGGTAATCGATGGTCTCCTGAAATATCAATAACTGGGAAATCAGCAGATACAAAATCCTGTGCTAACTTACTAGCTATTCCACTTGGTGTTGCAAAAATAACTAAATCAGTATTTTCCATTATTTTTTGAGAATCAAAAACCTCAATCTCTAAATCACAGATGTTTTGCAGATAGGGATATAAATCAGACAATCGCTTTCCAATTTCTTTTGTCGCATGAATAGAAGCAACTTCCACATTTTTATGATTATTCAATAGTTTAATAAGTTCTAAACCACTGTAACCGGTTATTCCTACAATTGCAACTTTCATTTTTATACACTCCACTAATAAATATGTTGTTAATTTTATCGTATATTTATGCAATTGTCAAGCATAATATTGAATAAAATACAAAAAAATAAAAAGGTTATAGCTGAAGAGATGTTACTTAGAATGTGAACCAAGATAGAATATTTAATATTTCCATAACGTGGACAGACTAGGCAAAAGAAATTTCCAAATATATCTTAAGATGATACGTTCAATTATAGTCAAAAACATAATGATATATGTCAAAAAATAAAAAAACCTGAAAATCAGGTTCATTTTTTTAGAATAATTCTAAAGTTGCAATTCTTTCCACTGCCTCTACCAGTCTCTCAGGTTCGATAACAAGTCCTATGCGCACATATCCTTCCCCCATCTTTCCAAAACCATTTCCAGGAGCAACAGCGACATGTGTTTTTTCAAGAAGTAGTTCTGCAAAAGATTCACTTGTATACCCTTCAGCAACTGGCATCCAAGCATAGAAAGCGCCTTTTGGTGTAAAACCACGCCAACCAATTCTTTCACTAGCCTCTATAAAAGCATGACGTCTTTTATCATATATCTGATTTAGACGAGTGATTTCTTTTTCTGCTTGTGGATCTAGAAGTGCAGCAACGCCTGCATATTGAATAGCAGGAAAAACACTGACAAAAAGGTGATCTTGAATGAGATTAAGAGCTTCAATCATATCCGCATTTCCAACAGCAAAACCTAAGCGCCAACCAGCCATATTAAACGTTTTAGAAAAAGTATAAAATTCTACACCGACATCTTTTGCACCCGGAATCGATAAGAAACTAGGACTCACATAACCATCTGCACCCAGAGCTCCATGTGCAAAATCACTAATAATACCAACCTGATACTTATTAGCAAAGGCTACAACTTCCTTGTAAAATTCTTCTGTTGCTACTGCTCCAGTTGGATTATTAGGATAGTTAAGATATAGGAATTTTGCACGTTTTGCAGTCTCCTCAGGGATGGCATCAAGATCAGGTAAAAAATCATTCTCGATTGTCAAAGGAACAGTGGCGTAGTCTATTTTAGCAAGTGCTGTTCCAGACAAGTAATCGGGATATCCTGGATCTGGCAATAAAAGCAAATCACCTGGATTCATGAGTGCCAAAGGTAGCTCAACTAGTCCTATTTTAGACCCTCCTAAGATAGAAACTTCCTTTTCGGAATCCAATTCAACACCATATTTTCTTTTATAAAAAGTCGTTACTGCGTCTTTTAAGTTGGGATTCCCACGAAATTGTGAATATTTATGAGAAAGTGGATTTTTAACAGACTCTATCAACGCATCAACAATAAATTGGTAGGTTGGTTGATCAGAATTTCCCTGTCCAAGATTAATAACATCATAGCCTTCTGCTATTTTTTGATTAACATTCTTTACTAATTTAGCAAAGAATTGTTGAGGTAGTTCTTGTAATATCTCTGATTCTTGAAATTCCATTAGTATCTTCTTCCTTTTTTCTATAAGCTAAATTTACTAACTTTAGCTATTGAAACTGTAACTTTATATTTTTTTATCAAATCACTTCAAAAACAATGATCTCGGACAAGTAATCTGAAAATTATCATCAACACATGCAACTCATTCAAAACTAGATGATTTGGAAGATATTAAACTTACTGTGTAAAATATCACTTTGTGAGCTATTTCAGATTTTTTATACTTATTTCAGTATTATAGCAGTCTCAGAATAAACAGTAAAATAAAAAAAGATAATCACAGTGATAGGTAAAAACTATCACCCCTGCACAATAATTTTTAAAATGGATCACTGAATCTTCATTTTATATTTAACTACCTGCACAACTACAATACCAAGGTTCTTTTTTACATCTGCCATTATCTCCTCATCACATAGTTTTAAAATAAAGCACACTCATATCACTATATTATAAGTCAATATTAAAAACCCCGAACATTTAGTTCGGGGTTATCTTACTTTTTATAAATCTTTATTAAACTCTGAAGTAAGCTTAGTTCAACTATCAGGACTAATAAGTTGATCCAGTTGAATTCACCTTGAAGAAAGTTAGAAATACAAATGACAGCAAGTATGAGTGATGTAATAGCAATTAAGACAATTGCAAGCTTAAGTAAATTATTTGCCTTTTTCATATTATAAACTTTCAGCTACTGTTGCGATTAATTTATCAATAGCTTGTGCATCTGTTCCTCCAGCCATCGCCATATCTGGTTTTCCACCACCACGACCTGATACGATTGGTGCTAAAGTTTTGATAAGATTACCTGCATGTACAGCTTTTGATTTACTTGCAACAAGGACATTAACTTTTTTACCAATAGCTGCTACAAGAACAAGGACGTCTGAGTAGTCTTTTTGTTTCCAATTATCAGCAAATGTACGAAGTGCGCCTGCATCGGAAACAGATACTTGTGTAGCGATAAAACGAATACCATTTGACTCTTTTACATCTTTAAAGACATTGCCAGATTGAGCAGCTGTGGCTTTTTCTTTGAGTTCAGCATTTTCTCTTTGTAAGTCACGAAGTTGTTCAGTGAGTGTAGCAACTTTATTAGGGACTTCTTTAATTTGAGGTGCTTTGATAGTTGTAGCTATTGTTTTAAGAGCATCTTCTTCTTCACGATAAGCTAGATAAGCCTCACGACTTGTCACTGCTAAGATACGACGCGTTCCAGAACCAATACCTTCTTCTTTAACAATTTTAAAGATACCAATTTCTGATGTGTTGTTTAAATGTGTTCCTCCACAAAGTTCAACTGAATAATCACCAATAGAAACGACACGTACGTTTTTCCCATATTTTTCACCGAAGAGAGCCATTGCACCCATTGATTTAGCTGTTTCAATATCAGTTTCAATGGTTGTGATTGAGATAGCATTCCAAATTTGTTCATTAACTTCTTCTTCGATTTTGCGAATTTCTTCAGCCGTTACTGCTTCAAAGTGAGTAAAATCAAATCTTAAGAAATCAGTTTCATTTAGTGAGCCGGCTTGAGTAGCATGATTTCCGATAACATTGTGTAGTGCCGCATGTAATAAGTGAGTGGCTGTGTGATTTTTCATGACACGATGACGACGAAAACTATCAATTTCGAGAATATATGCTGTTCCAACTGACAATGAAGCTAAAACATCTACTGTATGAAGTGCTTGGCCATTTGGAGCTCTCTGAACGTCTGTCACGTGTGCAAGAATATCGCCGTTTTCATTTTTAATAACACCGTGGTCTGCAACCTGTCCACCCATCTCAGCATAAAATGGCGTTTCGGAGAAAACTAGGAGTGCTTGGCCTTCAGATACGGCTTCAGAACGCTCATTATCTGCAACAATGACTACCAAAGTTGATTGAAGGGCTTCTTTTTCATAGTTAAAAACAGAAGGTTCAACGATGCTTGCTAGGGTTTCATTTTGCATTCCCATTGAACCACCTTTAACAACGCTTGCGCGAGCACGATCTTGTTGTTCTTTCATAGCCACTTTGAAGCCTTGATGATCAATCTTAAACCCTTGATCTTCTGCCAATTCTTCTGTCAACTCGATAGGGAATCCATAAGTATCATAGAGTTTAAAGATATCTTTACCTTCAAGTGTATCTTTACCTTCTTCTTTCAATTGAGCTAACAATTGTTCTAAATGAACAGAACCACCATCAATGGTACGAGCAAATGTTTCTTCCTCACGTTTAACGATTTTTTCAATAAAGTCTTGTTTTTCAAGAACTTCTGGATAATAACTTTCCATGATTTGCCCAACGGTAGGAACGAGTTTATAAAGAAAAGCTTCTTTTATTCCCAACCTTCGACCATGCATAACAGCACGGCGAAGCAGACGACGAAGGACATAGCCACGGCCTTCATTTCCAGGAAGCGCACCATCACCGATGGCGAATGAAAGTGAACGGATGTGGTCTGCAATAACTTTAAAGCTCATATTATCGCCGTCTGAATCATAAGCTTTCCCAGAAATTTTTTCAATATCACGGATGATAGGCATGAACAAATCGGTTTCAAAATTTGTCTTTGCTCCTTGAATAATGGCAACCATTCGTTCAAGTCCCATCCCTGTATCAATATTTTTATTTGGTAGTTCTTTGTATTCAGAACGTGCTACTGCAGGATCCGCATTGAATTGTGATAGTACGATATTCCAAATTTCGATATAGCGATCATTTTCGATATCTTCTTCTAGTAATTTAACCCCAAGATTATCTGGGTCAAAATCTTCTCCACGGTCAAAGAAAATCTCTGTATCTGGTCCAGAAGGACCTGCTCCAATTTCCCAGAAATTGTCTTCAAGTGGAATAAGATGACTTGATTTTACACCACATGCTATCCAACGATTGTATGAGTCTTTATCATCTGGATAATAAGTCATATAAAGTTTATCTTTGGGAAAATCAAACCATTCTGGACTTGTTAATAGTTCAAATCCCCACTCAATGGCCTCATCACGGAAGTAATCACCAATTGAAAAATTTCCTAACATCTCAAACATAGTGTGGTGACGAGCTGTTTTTCCAACATTTTCAATATCGTTTGTACGAATGGCTTTTTGGGCATTCGTTATTCGGGGATTCTCTGGAATCACTGAACCATCAAAATATTTTTTTAAGGTAGCAACGCCTGAATTAATCCAAAGTAAGGTTGGATCATTGACAGGTACGAGATTTGCTGAAGGCTCGACTGTGTGATTTTTTGATTTCCAAAAATCTAACCACATCTGTCTCACTTGTGCACTGGTAAGTTTTTTCATTATTATTCCTTTTCTTTTCTGACCTAAATATGATATTACTAAAAGTTTTTTAATACATATACATTCAAAAAAAGACAAATCCATTAAAACGAAGGGCGAAAAACCGCGGTACCACCTTCATTCAATGAACTTGTCATTCTCATTTATTATGTTATTTTTATCTTGGGTAGCACATTTCTCAGTCTTTCCATGGCTCACATTATCCGCCACTTTTCTGAATTCAGACACTCTAGAATGATTCCCAATCGTTGTTTATTATACAGTGTTTTAAACCTTTGGTCAAGGTAAACTATTCAGCGGATGAACTTTCAGAGCTTGTAGAATCCTCAGTAGCACTTGAACTTGATGCATCAGTTGAACTTGTAGATGACGACGTTGAACTTGATGACGAAGTTGTTGCATATTGTGAGAGGATTTCTGCAAAGGCACTGTCTTTTATTTTCACATTAGCTTTTTCAAGTGCTGCTGCAATAACTTGATTTTGGAAGCTACTATCACTTTCATATTGCGCAAGAATAATTTTTTTCAAACGTTTTTTATAAGTATTCCAGTCAGAATCTTTATCAGTTTTCTTAGTCGTTTTAACAATGTAATAAGTATTAGTATATGTAGAAGAATCTAAAACAGTAATAACATCAGATACAGTCCCTTCAGATTGTCCGAAGGCTGCATTCATTACATCAGCAGGCAAGTCTGTGTCAGCAGAATCAAAAGTATACTCTACTGTATCAGCAGTTGTATTTTTTTCAGCAATTGAATTAAAATCAGCGCCATCGGCTTTTGCTTCTGTTAAAACAGAATTAGCTGTAGTCTCATCACTCAATTTAATTACTTGAGCAGTCGTATCAGTATTGTAGTCAGCATAAGCAGATTCGTAATTTTTGTCCGTTAATTCTTTTTTAGCTGCTTGCGATACAGCATATTCTACTAACATCGAAGTACGAATTTGCTGCTTGTAGGAATCTTCTGTCATTCCAGCGGATGAAAGTGCGGCGGAGAAAGATGACCCATAAGATGAAGCAGTTTTATTATAGGCTTCTGCCACTTTGCTGTCTGATACTTTATCACCATACTGTTCTTCAAAAACACGTGTTAGAATCAAGGTCAACATTGACTGCTGTGATGAAGATGTTGTCTTCACTGAATCATAAAAATCTGAAACAGTGATCGTGTCACCTTTCATTGTGATAACATTAGTGTTATCTGAACTGCCACCATTTACAGCGAGGTAAGTAGCACCTGATGTAATAATTGCAGTAGCCGCAACTAATGCGACACCTTTAAAAACTTTGCTTTGAATTACTGATTTAAAACCTGATTTTTCTTCTTTTACCATTAATATGAAACTCCTTATTTTGTCATTAACTCATCAATTATAGCATATTATCTTAAAAAATGCTTAAAGTTTATAGCGAGGTTATTCTTCGTTCTTACGAATCATCAACAGACCGTCACTAAGCGGCAGTAAGCTTGCTGTCAGTCTGGGATTATCCAGAGTTGCAGCAAAAAGTTTCTGAAGTCCACGATAGATCGTTCGCTGACCACGACGAACTTCTTCAATCGGTTTAGCAATGTCTCCTCCTTGAAAAACATCATCAAAAATAATAACTCCTCCTACTTTAAGACGTTTAAGAATTTCTGGTAAAAGAACGATGTATTTAGATTTTGCCGAGTCCATAAAAATGAAGTCAAAGCGATCATTTATTGTTGATATAATATCAATAGCATCCCCTTCAAGAAGGGTAATCTGCTCCTTGGAATCATATTTTGCAAAATTTTCTTTAGCAAGTTCTATCATCTCTAAATTACGATCAATAGTTATGATATTAGATTGAGGAGCATTTTCAGCCATTAATAGTGCCGAAAAACCAATGGCCGTCCCTATTTCTAGAATTTTTTTTGGCTGCAGAGTTTGCATTAAAAATCGAAAATAAGCGACTACCTCATGTTGAATAATCGGAATATTTTCTTTATGAGCAAAATCCTCTATCTCTGCAAGATAGCCTTGATTTTGCTTTTGATGGGTACGCATGTAGTCCAAGATATTTTCATCGACGACTGGGCGTCTCATATTGTGATTTGCATTTTTACTATAAGATTCAACCATAAATCATATTCTATCATAAAGTGTTTAAATTGTTTAGTTTTCATTTGAAACTCTTTAATATTAAAGAGTTTCAAATGACTAAAACTTAAATGCTATCATACAACTACTGAAATATTGAAAAATAAGTCTATTTATCTATGCACACCTTTTTTTACTAAATTTTCCAACTCTGTTAATCGCTCTTCAAATACTCTAAAGGTTGCTTCCAGATAATCACCGCTTGTCATATCAACACCCGCATTTTTTATGATATTGAGAGAATAATCTGAACTTCCCGATTTAAGAAAAGTTAGGTATTTTTCAACATCATCATCACATCCATGGACAATTTTATCCGCTAGGTAAGTGGCAGCTGCAAACCCTGTAGCATACTGGTAAACATAAAAATTGTAATAAAAATGTGGAATCCTTGCCCATTCGTATTGAATATCTGGATTTTCTTCCTTGGTCAGTCCATAATATTTTTCGTTGAGATCAGCGTAAAGGTTGTTAAGGTAGTCGCTCGTTAAAACGACACCCTCTTGGTCTGCTTTATGAATAGTGTACTCAAATTCGGCAAATTGAGTTTGTCTGAAAATAGTCCCTTTAAAGCCATCAAGATAATGATTGAGAATAGCAAAACGCTGCAGTCATCCTCCACTTCTTCGAGTAAAGTCTCAGTGAGGATATTCTCATTAGTCGTCGAAGCAATTTCTGCTAAAAAGATAGAGTAATCACCATAAACATATTCCTGATTTTCTCTAGTGAGAGTGGAATGCATGCTGTGTCCTGTTTCATGTACAAGTGTAAAGAGATTATCCAATGTGTCTTGCCAGTTTAGTAGCATAAAGGCATTCGTGTCATATGAACCACCAGAATAAGCACCAGAACGTTTCCCTTTGTTGACATGAACATCAATCCAACGTTCAGTAAATGCTCGATGAACACGCTCTGAGTAGTCTTTCCCAAAGATCGACAAAACTTGTTCTGCTTTTGACAATGCTTCATCATAAGTAACACTCATATCTGTCGAAGAAAGTGGCGTATAGATATCATACATTTTAAGGTTATCTAACCCTAAAATTTCTTTCCGGAGTTTAATATAGCGGTGTAATAATGGGAGATGAGCATTGACCACTTCGAGTAATTTATCATAGACTGACTCTGGGATGAAATTTGTCGCTAAAGCGGACTCGCGAGCAGAGGAAAACTTACGGACCTTCGCTGAGTAATTATGTACTTTGACATTTGTTTGTAATGTCTTAGCATAAGTATGTTGAAATTGATTATAAGTACTATACATTGCTTCATAGGCATGTTTGCGTACATCACGATTGTTAGACTCCATAAAACTGATAAAATTACCATGGGTCAGCTGTACTTCTTGCTTGCTTTCATCTAAGATTGTTGGAAAAATAATATCAGCATTATCGAGAATACCAAAAGTCTCACCTGCAGCACCAAATATTTCTTGTGCTCCTGCAAGTAGTTCTTCCTCAGCTTGAGTTAGCACATGAGCTTTTCGTTTAAACAACTGCTCAAAAAAATGATCATAAAGAATTAGAGCAGGCACCTCAGCTATATATTGATCATAAGTTTCTTGTGACAACTTCATGAATTCCGGTTCATAGAATGAAAAAACTTGACCATATTTCGCATAAAGTGTCGTTGCTTTTGCTTGAAATTCTTGATATTTTGCAACTGTTGTATCTTGATCATTTTTCATAGAAGCATAGACATAAGCCTTCTCTAAGCGACGTGAAAGAGAAAGATAGATCTCAGTAATAGTCAATAAACGTTGACCTGATTCAATCAAATGACCTTGATTTTCTTTTGCATTCTCAATATCAGATGTCAATAATGACATCTCCTGCTCCCAATCCTCATCTGTTCTAAAAATCGTACTTAGATCCCATTGGTATTTTTCAGCCATGTGACTTCTATTATCTGACATATGAATCTCCTTAAAAATAAGTTACAAAAAATTATCAAAAAAAGTTAAAACAAGATAAGTATATTATTCTTTGTTTGATTACTTCTTACATTTTAACATAAAAATAAAGAGTATGACTTTCCTTGTATTCTAGAAATTTTTACTCGACTAAAACTCACAAAAAATATCTCATGGTACAACTAAAAAAGACCTCCAACTTTTAAAGTTGGAGGTCTCAGGAGGTTTATGAAAAAGATAAGTTAAGTATATATCAGCTTGACTAACTTTTCATCAGTCCTAAGATGTATTTATTGGATAATTGGTCGTTTCACGTTAATCCTCACAAGATTTCTTATAAAATGCTGGTGGATAAAGAATTTGAACAGTCTTATCTACTTGATTCTGATAATAGTGAAAAAAATTGTTATAGAAGCCTGACAGATTCACTTCAACCTGACAAAAGCCATTCTCGCTTGTCAAAGGCCGCACTTGCGGGTAAAATTCTTCAAGGGGTTGCATGAGGACATTTCTTCCTTGCAAATAGAGTTGTGATTGATGAAATAGCCACTTGGAGTGACGGGCCAGAAGCTGTCTCTGGATATAAATCAATAATTTTTGATCTTGCTTAACTTCATAAAATGACATGGGCTGCTTTTGAAAAGGTAAACGAAAAAATAGCATAAGGTTACTATCAAAAGATACAGACTTGGTTGTATAATGTAATTTTCCATGCCAATCCTCATAAATCAAATACTTTAATCGAATACATCTATTTTCTAAATCTAGCTCCCAAAAATGAAATCCCATATTTTGAGAAAAATACAAGAATTGTTTTTGCAGCCCTGATATCTGCTTTCCTAACCACAAGCTTTTACCTAACAACCATAAGACTTGAATGCCATTATTATGATAAGATTTTGTTCTCTCTTGCAATCGCTCAGAGGACAATCGTGAACACTGGACTTCTACCGCTAGTCTGGCATTAACAAACATATCAGCAATCTGACCAATTTCACTTATATATTTTTCAATCTCAACATTTTCTGTCTTTGAGAGTGCGTGATACAGTTCTGCTTTCAAAGTGAGATGCTCTTGAGATTCATTTTCACTATAAAATCGACACTTTTTAAGCTCAACATGCGCAAAATGTGGGCGCATTAATTGACCATTCTTCAACCGAAGAGGTGATTTGCAAGCAGGACATCTAAAATCTTGCTTATCTGGGATAGCATCAAGTAAATTAACTAAGTTTCCTCTCTGATCGATTGCTGAAAACATTGTTCTCTCCTAACTAAAAAATTCTAGTCACTTCTATCTGGCTCGTACAATAAAAATAAGGAGTCAAACTCCTTACTTTTCTATTCGTAAACTAGCCTAACTAAATAAAAAGATGACTCAAAATAATCACAATCACTCATCTCAAATATTCTTTTATGTTCTCTTTTTCTTCCTTAGTCAGCTCCTATATTGCCCAACTGGCAAGTCACCTAATTCAAATGTACCAAATCGGATTCGTTTAAGGTATAAAACTTTTACACCGTAGGCTAGAAACATTTTTTTAACTTGATGAAATTTTCCTTCAGATATGGTAACTAGGGCTTTGCTTAACTCAAGTGTTGACGCAATAATAGTCAACTCTGCCGGCTTACATATTTTTCCATCATGAAAACTGACACCTTTTTTGAAAAAGTCTGGTGCATCAGTAGTCAAAGGTGCATTTACCTCAACATAATAGGTTTTACTGACATGATATTTAGGATGAAGCATATGGAATCCTAAAGGCCCATTGTTAGTAATGAGTAATAAGCCTTCTGTGTCACGATCAAGCCGACCAATAGGATATAATCCTTCTACTCTGTCTTTGGTATTAATCAAATCAATGACTGTTTGATGATTTTTATCGGTTACTGCAGACACAACTCCCACAGGTTTATTAAGAAAAAAATAAGTATCTCCCTGTATATCAAGTTGCTTTTCTGAAACAGTAATTACTTGTAAAGTAGCATCCACATTAAGATTATCATCTTTTGCAACTATCCCATCAACTCTCACTTGATGACTTCGAATAAGTTTCTTAATCTGATTTCGGGAACCATAGCCTGCCTGTCCTAATAATTTATCTAATCTCATAAAAATATTTTACCATGAATAAGTATGAAAGTTGCTAATCAAACCTAAAAAAGGTAAACTACTACTATATAGTGATAGCTAATCAAAGGAGAATTCTCATGGGACTTTTAGTTGAAGGAAAATGGTCAGATCAATGGTATGACACCAAGAAAACCGGAGGGAAATTTGTTCGCACAACGACTCAATTCCGGAATTGGATTACTCCTGACGGAGCTAGTGGTCCGACTGGCAGCGGTGGTTTTAAAGCAGAATCTGACCGGTATCATCTCTATATCTCACTTGCCTGCCCTTGGGCTTGTCGCACATTGATTATGCGCTCGCTTAAAGGGCTTGAAGAGCATGTATCTCTTTCAATAGTTAATCCTCTCATGTTGGAAAACGGTTGGACATTTGAACAGGCAGAGGGCGGTATTCCAGATTCTGAACTCAAGAGCAACTACCTCTATCAAGTGTATACAACAGCACAAAAAGATTATTCTGGTCGCGTTACAGTTCCAGTCCTTTGGGATAAGAAAAACAAAACTATCGTCAGCAACGAGTCTGCTGAAATTATGCGCATGTTTAATTCATCTTTTAATGACATCACTGGAAATTATGATGATTATTACCCTGAAGAATTGCGGTCAGAAATTGATAAAATGAACGATTTCATCTATCCAAAGATTAATAACGGTGTATACAAAGCTAGATTTGCTACTAATCAAAACGTTTACGAATCCGAAGTGAGATATCTCTTTGACGCTTTAGATCAGTTAGAGAGTCATTTGTCAGATAGAGAGTGGCTTGTGGGTGACCGATTAACCGAAGCTGATATTCGATTATTCACAACTCTGGTACGTTTTGATTCCGTCTACTACGGGCATTTTAAATGCAATATCAAACGTCTGGTAGATTATCCAAATCTATGGATTTATACAAAGAGAATCTACAATCTGAAATCTATTTCAGATACTGTTAATTTTGACCACATCAAAACTCACTACTATGGCAGTCACAAAACAATCAATCCTACTGGAGTCGTCCCAGTTGGTCCTGAACTTGATTGGACCATATAAATAAAAAAATCAAATCAGACTTTCTCTGATTTGATTTTTATGATTATAATTTTTGAGCGGCAACTTCATCCACGATTACAATAACATTAGGGTGCTTTTGCAAAATGCTAGCTGGAAGAGTTTCGGTGATAGAACCATTAACCATTTTATTAACAGCATCGGCTTTCTCTTCACCATACGCCATAAGAAGAATAGTTTTTGACTTCATAATTGAAGCAATCCCCATTGAAATGGCTTGTTTTGGTACGTCATCCAAATTGTCAAAGAAGCGACTATTTGCTTCGATTGTATCTGGTGCTAAATCAACAACATGAGTTGTCACATCAAATGATGTTCCTGGTTCATTAAAACCAATATGTCCATTTCGTCCAATTCCAAGAATTTGAAAATCAATCGGATGACTGTCTATAACGCCGTCATAACGTTTGATTTCTAATTCCAAATCTTTTGCCAAACCATTTGGTAAATAATTTTCTTTAAATGGTTTCGCTTCAAACAAGTTTTCTTTCATAAAATATGCATAACTTTGATTATTTTCTGGAGATAAACCAACATATTCATCTAAGTTAATACTGCTCACTTGAGAAAAATCAAGTGAACTGTTTACGACTTCTTTGTAAAAAGTCAAAGGCGTACTACCAGTCGCCAAACCTAGAGTTTTAGCACCTGACTCTAATTTTTCTTTTAAAAGTGTGAAAGCAAATTTTCCACCTTCTTCTTGACTGCTAACTTTTACAATTTTCATAATGTCCTCCTCGATTTGAAAAGCCAATGACTTTATAGGATGTAAAGGAGAAACATCTTTGATAAGTATTTAAACTTTCCAAAGACACTTTTTACTCCTAATATCTCAGTAATATATTTTCTAAGATATAGAATCACGAAGAAATGTAATTCGTTTTGGTCTATACCTTTATTTATCTCCATTATATGGTATATACCAATTTTTGTCAAGTAAATTGTTCGTAAACAATTAAACTAAAATACTAAAGAATATAAAGACAAGAGACTTCTTTTAGCTATATTACTCTTCTCATGATATAATAGTGAAGCTAAATATTAGAATAAAGGAGATTTTTTGTGAATACAAATGATTTCGATTTTGAGTTGCCAGAGGAACTCATAGCGCAAACGCCACTCAAAAAACGTGACAGCTCAAAACTATTAGTGATTAATCACGAAAACAAGCACTTAACGGACACCTATTTTGATCATATTATTGATGAGTTGAACTCTGGTGATGCTCTTGTCATGAATAACACGCGCGTGCTGCCAGCACGACTCTATGGCGAGAAACCTGATACTCATGGGCATGTGGAACTTTTATTATTGAAAAATACGCAAAAAGACCAATGGGAAGTTCTAGCAAAGCCTGCTAAGCGCCTTCGTGTCGGTGCTGAAGTATCTTTTGGTGATGGCCGTTTAAAAGCAGTTGTTAAAAAAGAGCTTGAGCATGGCGGTCGTATTGTTGAATTTACTTATGCTGGTATTTTTCTTGAAGTTCTTGAAAGTCTTGGTGAAATGCCTCTTCCACCCTATATTCATGAAAAATTACAGGATAAAGAACGTTACCAGACAGTATACGCTAAAGAAAATGGCTCTGCAGCTGCTCCAACCGCTGGTCTACACTTCACTAACGACTTACTATCAAAAATCGAGGCAAAGGGTGTCAAACTTGTTTATTTGACACTTCATGTTGGGCTTGGTACCTTTCGACCAGTTTCTGTTGACAATGTAGATGAACATGAAATGCACTCTGAATTTTACACACTTTCAGAAGAGTCTGCCCAGACACTCCGTGACGTGAAATCTCAAGGTGGACATATTGTCGCCGTTGGAACCACCTCAATCCGTACTCTTGAAACTATTGGTAGCAAGTTTGATGGTCACATTCAAGCTGACTCTGGATGGACAAATATTTTTATTAAACCAGGCTATAGGTTTAAAGTTGTTGATGCTTTCTCAACAAACTTTCATTTACCAAAATCGACTTTGGTAATGCTTGTTTCTGCCTTTGCAGGTCGTGATTTTGTCTTGGAAGCTTATAAACACGCTGTTGATGAACACTATCGCTTCTTTAGTTTTGGTGATGCTATGTTTGTAAAATAATTAAAAAAACCATTAATTAGATATTTTTACATCTAGTTGATGGTTTTTTACTATGGGAAATTATTTTACACGCTTGACTAATTTCCTAAAAGTGGCCAAGAATCAGCCTATTTCATCCCTCTTGTAACAAAAATATAGGGAAGTAATTATTTTATGTTAAAATAATACAAATACAAGTCTCTTGCTAAGTTTGCTGTATCGAAAAGTTGCCTAAATTTCTCATGAAAGGAACTAGTATGACCCGATTAAAAAATCTTTTGAAAGCTTTATTCCTCCTTTTCCTAGTTTCTTTTATTTATCAACATGAATATAGCCAATATCAATTTGAACAAAACTACCAACCTTACCACAAATTCTACGAGACATTTAAAAAAAATAATGAAGATTATCAAGAATTGAACATCATCGAAAAAATCAAAGTTCGCGACATTGTTTTAAGACAAGTGAGGCAACTGTCAGATTTGGGATGGCAGGATCAAGTCATCCAAAAATCTTATCTTAAAGACCTTCAATTAACCGACGCTAAGAATAGATTACACACCAAAACTATTGAGAGACAATTTTCTCAATCACTACTTGTTGGTTCTAGTCTTTTCAAAAAGATGTGGACAACTGAGGCAACAGTTACCTCCTCAAAAGATGCCAAACAAAAGCTAGAATTACTCATTAACTGTCTTCATCTGCCCGATGAATTAAGTGGTAAACTTTCACAAACAGTAAAACTACTTGCGAATTTTGACGAAAACATGACTCCTACTGACTCTTTTTGGGATGACTTATCCACCCTTATCCAGATAGCTTTTCCTGACGATTCTATGAGTCAAAATAACCAACTTGCCAAAAAAGTCCATCAGTTGCGCTACCTTATCTCTGCTCAACAAGCTCACTGGGTACGAAAGTACTACAAAAAACAAGATGATTCAGACGAAAAAGCTCTTGCCAAATATCTTACACACCTATCATCAAACGACTATAGTTTGACAGAATCTGCACGCTACCACAACAAAGTTGCAACAAAATTTGATGCAGATGGTTATTTAAAATCCGAATATGCTGACAACGTTGAGCAAAGCAACTTTAAAGTTCTTATTCACTTTCACTCAGAGTTTATTCTCTCCGAATCTGGTCAATTCCTAGTTGCTATGGATGCTGCTGACTCAACCTCACGAAATAGTATTATCAATAGTGCAAGTTTTAATTATGCAAATCAAAATGATGACATTCATAAAGAACTTGACGTCAATCCCATTACTTATTATGAACCTGAATTTATTATAAAAGCTATGACTGATGGCACGAATACATTTATAACACCAACAAAAAAAGAGCAAAAAGATAAAACAAATGATATCTACAGTAGGGATGGAAAATCTTCAAAGCAATTAACAAAAGAGGCAACAAAACGCTTTAAAAAATTAATTTCTAACTATAAGAAAATTTTTACTGTTATTGAAACACCTTGAAACTTCCATAAGAGCCAATTCAAAAAATAATTAATCTAAATCGTCACTAAATACAAAGCAAACAAAAAAGACTACCCAAAATACTATCTTTGTACCGACCCCCAAAAGTCAGATTTTCTGGTCTAACTTTTGGGGGTCACTACACTTTTCTGGGTAGTCTTTATTTTATGATTAATTCCCATTAATCCGATGCCACTGATTAATAACGTATGTTAAGTGTAACAGTTGTGTATAACCATAACCATTAATTTCTGTCGAATCTGTTGTCGAACCACCTAAACCTGCTGTGTATATAGCGACCAAGTATGGTGTTTCCTCGAAAACAATAGCATCAACATTTAGCGCCTCTCTAACATAACCAGGCTTTTGTACAATACGGAGATTTGGAAAATAAGCTTTATAGTAGTCTCTTGGAAAAGATATTTCCATGAAATAAATAATATCAGCATATTTCTCTTGATGATTCCACAAATAATCTAATACCTGAATGTAATAATCAGTTGTCGTTTTATTCCCTACCAACTCAATGGTCTTGATATCACCCTTTGACTGACCATACTTTCCAAATAACGTATAAGCCTGAGCCATTCCACCCAAACGATCAGCAAGTGCATATGCTGGGGTGTTTTCTGAATAAACAAGAGAATATTTTTGCATATCAGGAATAGTCATCCCTTGAGGAAACTGACTCATATAGGCATTATGTTCAGAAAGCAATTCATAACCTGTCTGACTGATATCAAAGCATTCAGTCAACGATAATTTCCCATCATCAACCTCGTCAACAACTAACATATTAAGAGGGAGTTTATAAGTTGAACCAGCTGTCATGGCTTGAGTGTCATTCATGGAAGCAGTATCACCTGTTCGTGTGTTCTTATAAGAAAAGGAAATTGCTGAAGGGCCTATCCCAAATTCTTTCATATAAGCTTGCACTGTTTCAACCAAACTAAGATTGACATAATCATAGTACAGACCATAAGCAGACATAGTCGCTAAATCCGCATCCATAACCGCTTGTTTCTCCTCCATTGATTTACTAGAACTTGGTACAGTACTGTCACTATGTTCTTCGTCAGATGTACTTGTTGATTTTGATTCACTTGTTGCAACTGATACAAGTGATGTTTGATTGTTGTTTTCTTCTTGATTTAACTGTTTTGCTTGACCAAGCATTACTGCAAAAATCAATAGGATCAAAGCAGATAAAATTAGACACGCTAAAATACCAAAAACAAAACTATTTTCTTTTCTATTCACAAAAATCCCCTATTATCATATTTTATAATAATATTATAATTTTTCAATAGTATTCAAGAACTTTTTAAATTTTTTTAAGAACACCTTATTGTGCATTGGAAAAGACATCTTGAACATCGTCATCGTCCTCAAGTTTTTCAAGCAATTGCTCCAAGCTTTCTAAACTTTGTTCATTTAGATTGATATAATTTTGCGGTACCATACTCAGTTTGGCCTCAACAAATGTTAATTGTTCTTTCTGAAGAGCTTCTTTTACATCTAGGAAATCTTTTGTATTTGTGATCACTTCAAAAACTTCTTCAGATGTTATCAGGTCTTCTGCACCAGCTTCAAGAGCAACTTCTAACATAGCATCTTCAGTCAAATCAAAGACTTCACGATCAATGACGAGATATCCCTTTCGATCAAACATATAAGCAACTGAACCTGAACTTCCTAGATTCCCAGAATTTCTAGAAAAAATAGTGTGCATATGTGCGTCAGTTCTATTTTTATTATCAGTTAACGTATGCACCAAAATCGCAATGCCGTTTGGACCATAGCCTTCGTAAGTTATTTCATCATAGTTGGTTGTATCTCCAATATCGGTTGCTTTTTTAATTGCACGATTAATATTATCCTTTGGCATATTTGCTGCGCGTGCTTTATCCAAAACCAAGCGCAAGCTAGCGTTCATTGAAGGATCCCCCCACCTTGCTTAGCTGCCATGAATATCTCACGAGATAACTTATTGAAAACAGCCCCACGCTTAGCGTCTGCATCTCCTTTTTTATTTTTTATTTTGCTCCATTTATTATGTCCTGACATACATAACCTCCTTTTTAAACTCAGTTTCATTATAACACAAAAACCAATCCCATTTTTTGAGATTGGTTTTTATGATGACTCCGGTTCTGTCAATTAAGCGTGATGCATCGAGAATAGTAACTTACTATTTACTAATTCTCTACTGGCTAAAAAAGATTATTTTGCTGCTGCGTACAATTCAGCAACCTTGTTCCAGTTAATGATTTCAAAGAAAGCTTTGATATAGTTTGGACGTACATTACGATAGTTTAAGTAATAGGCATGTTCCCAGACGTCAAGAGCCAAAATAGGTTTCAAACCTTGTGAAATGGGTGTATCTTGATTAGCAGTAGAAACAACTTCAAGTTTACCTTCAGCATTGACAACAAGCCAAGCCCAACCTGAACCAAATCGTGTTACTGCAGCTTGAGTAAAGGCGGCTTGAAAGTCTTCAAATGAGCCAAAAGCCTCTGTAATGGCTGTTCCCACTTCTTCAGTAATTTCTGTTTTTTCTGGAGATAATAATTCCCAGAAAAGAGCGTGATTCAGATGTCCTCCACCATTATTGATAAGCGCTTGGCGGATATCAGCTGGAATTTGTTCAACGTCAGCTAATAAGCTTTCCAAATCTTCCCCAATTTCAGGGTGTTTTTCAAGCGCTGCATTAGCATTTGCCACATAAGTAGCATGATGTTTATCATGGTGAAGAGTCATTGTTTCTGCATCAATATAAGGTTCAAGAGCATCATATGCGTATGGAAGGTCAGGTAAAATAATTGCCATTTCTATATCCTCTTTTCATTTTTATTACACCTTTATACTATCGCAAAAATAGAGAGCTTACAAGTAATTTGACTGCTTCTTAATGATTTTCATGGGCAATCTTTAAGATAGCTTTATCAAAAAGGAAATCCTTATCATAAACTCCTGATTTAATTGCATAGTCTGTATCAATCAAAACAGCAAGAGCATTTTTCAGAAATGGAATTGACAGTGTTCTTGAATCTCTAAGAGCAAATCGCACTTGATAGGGATTGACGCGACGTCCTAGATAATCAGATAAGCTAGATACAACTTGTTGCTCTGTTTTACCTTGATGTGATAAAATTTTAACCTGAAGAAACATACGAAACTGTCCCAACATAATAGCAATAAGCTTGATTTCTTCTTCACCTTGCAGACGTAAATCACGAATAAGATCTCGTGCAGGGGTGATTTTTCCAGATAAAACAAACTGTGTCAAATCAAAAATATTGTCTTGAAGAGTTTTAGGAACTGCCTGCTCAATATCCTCTGTTCCAATGGTCCCTTCTTTTTTGTATGATTTAAGAAAAGCAATATTTTTTGAGATTTCACTGAAATCATAATTTGATTTTATTAGTAAGGCATCAAATACACCAGAATCAAAAAGGAGATTATATTTATGTGCTTGCTTTTGAAAATATGTTTTAAGCTCAGCTTCTTTCAATTCATTAGCTTCAAAAATCAAAGCATCTCTTTTTAGAATTTTGACAATACGACGTTTCCCATCAAGCTTCCCAGGCGCGTAGATAATCAGACGCGTTGAGTCCAACGGGTTTTCTAGGTAAGATTCAAAACGTTTCAATTCTTTCTCATCGAGATAAGATTTTTTATTGGTTGTAATATCCAAGAGATTATCAAATAAAACAACTTTTTGATCCACAAAGAAAGGCAGACTCTCAAGATCCATTTCAGCAGTTTGATAAGAAGATTCTGCCATATCAAAATAGGAATAGCTTAAATCGTCTTTGTTATAACCAATCTTTTTACTCAACTGCTCTTTAAGCTGAGTAAATTGTCCTAAATCGTCACCTGTTACTACCGTAAGCAAAGGTAAACTCTCTTTTGTTAACTTATTTATTTCTTCTATTGCAATCATGAGATTATTATATCACGATTTCGTCAGCAGCCCTAGATAATTCATCACTATTGTTATTCACTGCTTGTAATTTGTGATACTTAAATATGACATTTTTACGGAACTTACTTAGTTAGGTATCAGGATTCTCAAAAAAATCTTTTGAAATCTATCTCACTGTTTCAATTGACCACTTCTTCCATCCGTAAAATCTTATCGCTCCTTGTTCATCTGTTCGAAATACTATATTGTCTATTTCTGATAATCTCTCTAAAGTTTCCTCATGAGGATGTTTATAGCGATTATTTTTCCCTGCTGAGATTAAAGTTATTTGAGGATTGATGTGTTCTAAAAACGCCGTGCTTGACGAGCCTTTTGATCCGTGGTGTCCTGCTTTTAAAACATCCACAGAAAGATTTGGATATGCTTTTATCAACTTCTGCTCCCCCACTTCTTCTAAATCCCCCGTAAACAAAAAATTCTTCCCTAACAAAGTACCATACAAAACAATTGAATCGTCATTCCCACCATCACCAATTTGATTAGGATACAAAACTTGGAGCTGACTAGACATTATTGGCAACTTGTCGCCTGTTTGAATCACTCGAACGTTCACTGCCAATTTTTTCAGTCGTGATAAAAAGCTAGCATTTGTCAAACTCCCAGGGCTAGTTAATATTTCTCCTACTTTAAAATGCTGTGCCACTACTTCTAAATCTCCAACATGATCAGCATCAGTGTGAGTTACAACCAATTGGTCTATTTTACTGATACCACGACTTTTAAGATAAGGAATCAAGGTACGTTCTGCATTGCTACTTGCTATCTTTTCCTGCCATGGTTCTTTTTGTGAGAAGTTCACCCTTCCACCAACATCAATCACTATATTTTTTCCTGTGATATCGCGTATAAAAATGGAATCTCCTTGACCAATATCAATAATAGTGACCTCATTCACTAGGGGATTTTTTACTTGAAAAATTAAGAAAGCAGTTATCACACTTAAAATCAATACTAGCTTTTTCTTTTGATGAAAGTCATATAATAATCCTAAAAATATGATAAGTAGGACTAAAACTATTAAACTCGGGCGTCCAAATACTAATGGTCGCCCAACTACCCGCCCTGTCCAAGTTAGAAGTTTTTCAAGCAATTCAAAAAAGAGGTTGAAGCAATTAAGCTTCACAACTGGTAACAGAATAAATACAATCGTAAGCAGCGGTAAAATTAAAAAATTGAACACAGTGGAAAAAATAAATGTCAATAGTATTGAGAATGGCTGAAAGCTTGAAAAGAAATAAATGAGGAGTGGTAAAATTCCCAAAGATAGTGTCAAACTTTCAATGAAAAATGTCTTATATTTACCAAAACTTTCAAAATCTGTGAAAGATAAAATAAAAGCATAAGCAAAACTAAGCAAGCCACCTACTGTCATCAAGAAATGTGGAACTAAGATAAAGACAATTATTATTGTAACGGCAAAGTTATTCAATTTTCTAAGTCCAACAATAGCCAAATTCTTCTGTATCAAACTACGAATAACTGACACTGAAAAGCCAGTCAAAGCAGCATAACAAACTGATGCAACCACTTGCAAATAATCAACATAATCTGTTCGGACTCCCATCCTTAGAAACACATATCTAAATATCTTAACAAAAAAATTCACGTGCATTCCAGATAAGGCAAAAAGATGAATGATTCCTAAACTACTGTAAATATCAACCATCTCATCAAAGCTTTTATCTAGATACCCAAAAAGCAACCCTGTCATATAGTGATTCATCGGAGACGGAAAACGTTGCTGACAAGTCACTATTGCTTTTCTACGCCACTGGCGCAGAGTTTGAAAAAACGATAAACTGTTCTTTTCTTCAATCTTTTCTATCACATCAATGGTAACTATTCGATATATACCTTTATGTTTTAGAAAATCCTGATAATCAAAGCCATTAAAATTTCTTTGAGGAGTCGCTTCTTGAGCACTCCCTTGAATCTTAAGGATGAGCGTTTTATCAATACTTTTGAAAAATTCTTGCTCCTCTTGAGTTTTTAAAGTATAGAAAACTTGATAACTATATCCATCTGACTTCCCTTGAAAAGACAATAAATCACCATTAACTGAAATGGTATCTGGAATCATTTGAATGTAAGAAATAATATCTGGAACACAATCATTGTCTCTTATTTGTTGTAAATTTAGAAAAGAGAAATATAGAGTAAATAGTCCCAGTAAGCCAAGAGTTTGCAGAATTCTTTTTATTGTATAATTTTTAAATAAACCCAATAAGGCAATAAGAAAGATAATTACTCCTATCGCTGTCCATGAAAAAATCAAAAAATAAAGAAGGATTACTAAAAAAGCCAAATGAATTGGCTTAATGGGAAGGAATCTAATCAACAGTCACCTCTGTTTTAAGCTTTTCAAGCGTTTTGCTGCCAATACCTGAAATATTACTTAGCTCATCAACAGTAGTAAAACCGTTGTTACTGTCACGATAAGCAAGAATATCCTGAGCACGCTTTTCACCAATGCCTGAAATGGTTTTCAAATCTTCTAAAGTTGCTGAATTCAAATTGATTTTTCCAGATGTATCTGTATTGCTTCTACTACCATCATTCGTTTCTTTATTAGAGTTAACATTAATGACACTGATATCTTCTCCAATTTTGGCGATATAAATAACTTCTTCATCTGTCAGTTTTTGAGCAAGGTTGACAGAATTTTTGTCCGCTTCCTCTGTCATCCCTCCTGCTAATTTGACGAGATCTGTTACTCGACTATTTTCAGGTAAGCTGTAGACACCTTCTTTATTGACAGCGCCTTTAATATCGACCATTACATTAGTCGTATTTTTCTTCTCATCTGACTTGTCACTATTTTCCGAGCTGTCCTTCGTATTTGAGATAGAAGAGAAATCCTCAATACTCGTCAAATCATTCTGTTTGTCTAACGATGTTCCTGCTCCTTGCAACCAAACAAGAAAAATAACGAGTAGAATCATAATCGATTCTAAAACTGCAACAATTACTTTATGATTTTTAACAACATCTTTCCCTTTTTCAAAAATATCTTCTAGCATCATTCACCTCATCTAAATTATTCGAAAAAGCCCATCAAAATGATGAGCTTTTAATTCAATATAATTTAGTTTAATTTACGATGTTTATCAGGATCCCAGACAAAGCTAGCAATATAACTAAAAATCAGGGTTAATATAATCACCACAATTGCTAAAAGTGCTAAGGGAATACGATAGATATAAGTCAGTGGATTCAATTTTTTAGCCGTGTAATAAGTCTCATTTTCGATGTCTAGACGATCAAATTC
>CAZPYI010000002.1:0-36768 GCA_964590305.1 uncultured Streptococcus sp. | reverse complement strand
CAAGTGTACGGTGTTCGTATGCTTTCAAACGGATACGGATTTTTTTGTTTGCCATTTTTTCTCCTTTTTTTCGTCTATTTAATTTAATAGGCTAGCTCCTCAAGAAAACCAACACAGACCACATGGCAATGTAGCCGAGCGTGTCGCAACCTCTCGCATCATAGCTAAAGCTGTTTTTTTACAGCACCGTTATATCTTATCAAATTCAAACAGACTTTGCAAGTTTTTTCTGATATTTTTTTAAAAATGTTAGAAGGAAAGTTCTGAAATGTCTTAGCCACTTGAAAGTATTCAAGATATTTTAAGAAATATCAAGATAATCTGTTATTCGAATCTCCAAATAACAAAAAAAGAGCTAGCTTTATATTTCTCAGCTACCCCTTTCCTATTAATATAGAAATAACGTTACTCTTCTAAATGTATTTCCATATGTTTTCTATATTTATAATACAAAAATGCCCATCTAAAGACATTATCTGCTAATGTGGCTAGCCAGACACCTGCTAATCCGAGGTGAAATTCAACACTTAAAAGATAACCTAAAATAATCCGAATCACCCACATGCCAAAAGTTGTTGCATAAAAAGGAAGTTTCGCATTTCCCAAAGCCTGCCAAGCTGCAGTATAAATTAATGTTCCTGCTGTTGCTGGCCCACCAATAAAGGAATAGAATAGAACAACTAAACTTGCTTGAAGAGCAAGCGTATCTGTTGTAAAAAGATAGGTCAAGTGACTACCAAAAAAATAAACTAGGGCTCCCATTGATACCATCATCACAAGAGATATCAGATATGAATCTTTAACTATCTGACGAGCTTCTTTCTTATTCCCTTCTCCTATGTTGTGAGCCACTAAGATTACCGTCGCAGTTGCAACACTCATTCCCGGCATATAGTTAAACTGGGTCAGGGTTTCACCAATAGCATTCCCGGCTACAGCTTCCGTTCCAAACCTTACAATAATAGCAACGATAACCACATCACCAGCACGCATCATAAGCCGTTCTGCTGCGGTTGGAAGAGCTATAGTCAGTAAATCTCTACTGATTTTCAGTCTCACATTCCTTAAAATAGAGGAGATAGGTAATTGGGTAGCTAAAAGAGCTACCCCAATAAATCGAGATAAAACCGTAGCCATTGCAACTCCAGCAACACCCCAATTAAAAACAAAAATACTAACTGCTGACAAAATCGCATTTAGCACATTACTCCAAAAACTAATATACATTGGAAGACGTGGCTTTCCTGAAGCTCTCAAAAAAGCTCCAAAGGTTGTCATCAAACCTAAACTTAATATCAGCCCTCCCACAATAGCCAAATAAAGGCCACCCGCCTGAGCTACATCAACTTGTGTCCCGAGAAGACTTAGCATATTCTTCCCAAAAAATAAGGAGAGCAACCCTAAGAACACACTCAAGACAACTGTTATTACCAAAGCTTCAGATTGGAATCTTCTTATCTTTTCATTGTTTTTTTCACCACGACTTTTTGCAATCAAGCTCGAAATCGCTGCCCCCAAAGCAATAAAGATAGCCTGATAAATTGTAACAATATTATTTGCCACAGATACTCCTGAGATAGCAACCAGACTAACTTGAGCAACTAAATAATTGTCAACTACGCCCATAAGCATTTGGAGGAGATTTTCTACCATAGCTGGCAGAGCCAATTGAAAAATTTTCCTTCTTTGATTCATATTCCCTCTATTTATAGATAGAAAAGAACTGTAAATTAATCCACTGATTTTAAAACATTCGATAGGAATCGAACTTCTAAATACTCAGCCAGCAACTCACAGCTCTTATTTCAACACGATATAAACTTTAATCTAAACCACTCATTCGAAAAACTTACTAATCATGAACCATAAGTTGATAATGATTTTTGTAGGTTTTCTTTTTGCAAACAGCCTAAATGCCTAAATATCTCTCAACTTCTTTTTGCATATCATTAGTTGCAACAACCGTCTTGTGAAGGACGTCTGCAGTTTCAAGACCATTAACAGCTGCTGGGATGCTAACACCAGACAAATCTTTAAGTTCTTGGACAGCAACAAAATCATCTCCTGAATCCTTACCTGTAATAGCAGCCACTGCCACACGCGGGAACTTATACGGACTTGCCGTTGAAGCGATGACTGTAGGTCGTTGATCCCCAGTTTTTTCAACATAGTTCTTATAAACTGCAGATGCTACTGCTGTATGTGGATCTTCAACATAATCACTTAAATCGTAAATGCGTTTAATTTCTGTTGCTGTTTCATCTTCCGTTGCAAAACCTGCTTCGAACAATGAAAGAATGTCTTCATCAGCATTAGAAATTGAATATTCCCCTTTTTCTGCAAGCTTACCCATTAACTCTTTTGTCTTAATTGCATCATTCCCTTGAAGATGGAAGATGAGACGCTCTAAGTTAGAGGATACAAGGATATCCATTGAAGGACTTGTTGTAACATGAAAATCTCTCTTTTTATCATAAGTACCTGTTGTGAAAAAGTCAGTTAAGACATTATTCTCATTTGATGCACAAATGAGCTTACCTATAGGAAGACCAATCTTACTTGCGTAATAAGCTGCAAGAATGTTTCCAAAATTCCCAGTAGGTACAGTAAAGTTAACTTCATCTCCATTTTCGATAGCACCCGATTTTACAAGTTGTGCATAAGCATAGACATAATACACCACCTGTGGCACTAGACGTCCAATATTCATAGAATTGGCAGATGAAAATTGAGTATCATGAGCTAACAGCTTAGCTCGTAAAGCCTCATCATTAAACATGCGCTTAACATCTGTTTGAGCGTCGTCAAAATTCCCATCAATAGCGATAACATGTGTATTTGCACCAGTTTGAGTTGTCATCTGGAGTTCTTGGATTTTGCTGACCCCATCTCTAGGATAGAAAACGATGATTTCTGTTCCAGGAACATCTGCAAAACCAGCCATAGCAGCCTTACCAGTATCTCCTGAAGTCGCCGTTAAAATAACAATTTTATTATCAACACCTTGTTTTTTAGCAGATGTCGTTAAAAGATAAGGTAAAATTGAAAGTGCCATATCTTTGAAGGCGATTGTTGACCCGTGGAAAAGTTCAAGATTATATTGTGCACCAAGTTTTATAAGCGGAGCAATCACAGGTGTATCAAACTTACTATCGTAGGCATTTGTAATGCAATAGTCAAGCTCTTCTTCAGTAAAATCGTCTAAAAAAGCAGATAAGACAATTTTTGCAACTTCTTGATAAGAAGCATCTTTCAATAAATTAAAATCTAAATCTAATTTAGGTACAGACAGCGGGGCAAAGAGACCTCCATCAGTTGCCAAACCTTGTAAGATTGCTTGACTAGCAGCCACTTTATTATTAGCGTCACGTGTTGATTGGTATACTAAAGTCATGATTCTTCCTCGTTTATAGATAGTCTTGTAAGCATTATACCACAATTATCAGAAAATTTACTCACATTTATGAGTAGCAAAAAAGCAATGTTCCCTGAACACTGCTTTAAAAATAGCTTACTTCCCCCAGCGAGAATCTGTCCCAGCAATACTGATCCAAACAGTTGCTAAAACATCATAAAACACATCAGACATTTTCATTAACCCTCCATTTTTTATAACACCTTACGTCACTTGTATTATAACGCTTGATATCGTGTATGTAAAGGTATAAATAACAGAAACAACGAATATTTTCTTCGTTGTTAAACCTAACATACGATGTTATATTTATACTAGGTGTTTCGTTCAACAAAAAACAAAAGTTTTACTCAATTGAGTAAAACTTTCATTATATAAAATTATTTGGCAACCACTTATTTACGACGACCTGGACGATCTGCATAACCATAGTATGCATCATTCATGATTTCTTCCATATCATTTACCATTGGTAAACGTGGATTTGCTGGTGAACATTGATCTTCATAGGCAAGAAGGGCGATAGCATGTGTGTTTTCATTCCATTCTTTTTCGTCAATTCCTTGAGCTTTGAAGTTCATTTCGATACCTACCGCTACTCCAAGGTCATAAACTGCTTTTGCATAAGCTTCTACAGCTTCCTCAGGAGTTGCACTTGGCAATCCTAACATACGAGCGATATCTTGGAATTTTTCATCTGCACGGTAGTAATTATATTTAGGCCATGTAGTTGTTTTAGATGGACGAGTTCCGTTATAACGGATAACATATGGTAAAAGAATTGCATTAGTACGTCCATGAATGGTATGGAAACGTCCACCAATCTTATGAGCCATTGAGTGTGACATTCCAAGGAAAGCATTGGCAAATGCCATACCAGCCATAGTTGAAGCATTATGCATTTTTTCGCGTGCTTCTATGTCAGCTGTTTTAACAGATTTTTGCAAGTATTGGAAGACTAACTTAATAGCTTGAAGTGCAATACCATCTGTGTAGTCGTTGGCAAAGTTTGAAGTATATGCTTCAGTTGCATGTGTTAACACATCCATACCTGTATCAGCAGCGATGAAAGCTGGCACTGATTCTACCAAAGCTGGGTCAACAATAGCAATTGTTGGTGTCAATGCATAGTCAGTGATTGGGTATTTACGGTTATTTTTCTTATCAGAGATAACGGTAAATGGTGTTACTTCTGAACCAGTACCTGAAGTTGTTGGAATTCCGATGTATTTAGCTTTCTTACCAAGTGAAGGGAATTTGAACGCACGTTTACGGATATCCATGAATTTTTGAACGAGGTCACGGAAATCAACTTCTGGTTGTTCGTAGAATAACCACATTCCTTTAGCGGCATCCATTGGAGAACCACCACCAAGTGCGATGATAGTATCTGGTTGGAATGAACGCATCACTTCAGCACCGCGGTGAACTGTTGAAACGTCTGGATCTGGTTCAACGTCATCAAAGACTTCGATGGTAACTTTATTTGAACGAAGATTTAATTGATCAATAACACGTTGAGCAAAGCCTAATTTTACGATTGATTTATCTGTAACAATCATAACACGTTCAATATCTTCACATGTTTGAAGGTATTGGATTGAGTTACGTTCGAAATAGATTTTTGAAGGAACTTTAAACCATTGCATATTATTTCTACGTTTCCCTACTTTCTTGATGTTAAGAAGGTTGACAGCACTAACGTTATCACCAACTGAGTTACGTCCGTATGAACCACATCCAAGTGTTAATGATGGGATGAAGGCATTATAAACATCACCGATACCACCGAAAGTAGATGGAGAATTCCAGATGATACGCATTGCTTTGATTTCAGTACCAAAACGTTTTGCTAATTCTTCATCTTTTGTATGAATAGCAGCTGAGTGACCAAGTCCGTTAAATTCTACCATTTGGCGAGCTTTCATGACTCCATCATCTGTAGTTTCAGCTTTGAGTACTGCAATAACTGGTGACAATTTTTCACGTGTTAAAGGTTCTTTTGGTCCTACCTCAGCACACTCTGCAGCTAAGATATTTGTTCCTTCAGGAACACTAAATCCTGCTTGTTCTGCAATCCACTCTGCTGATTTACCAACAATATTAGCATTTAATTTTGCTTCACCACAGTTTTTGCTGTTAGCTTTCACACCAAAACAAAATTCTTCAAGCAAAGCTTTTTCTTTTTTATTAACAAAGTAAGTTTTGTATGATTTGAATTCTTCAACAAACTCATCATAGATTTCTTTATCAATGATAACAGCTTGTTCAGATGCACAGACCATACCATTATCAAATGATTTAGACATAACAATATCATGAGCTGCTTGGCGAATATCTGCTGATTTTTCAACATATGCAGGAACGTTACCAGCACCTACTCCAAGTGCAGGTTTTCCACATGAATAAGCCGCTCTAACCATTGCATTACCACCAGTTGCAAGAATAGTAGCGATGGCATCATGGTTCATAAGTGCCCCAGTCGCTTCAATTGATGGATACTCAACCCATTGAATACAGTTTTCAGGCGCTCCCGCTGCGATAGCTGCATCACGAACGATTTGTGCCGCATGAGCTGAAGATTTTTGAGCTGACGGATGGAATGCAAAGATAATTGGGTTACGAGTTTTAAGAGAAATTAATGATTTGAAGATTGCTGTAGATGTTGGATTTGTTGTTGGTGTAATACCACAGATAACTCCTACTGGTTCTGCAATTTTAGTCAAACCAGTAATAGGATCATCTTCAATAATCCCTACGGTTTTAACACCACGCATATTGTTTACAACGTGTTCACAAGCGAAAAGATTCTTAGTGGCTTTATCTTCAAAAACACCACGACCAGTCTCTTCAATTGCGTGTTGAGCCAAGATACCATGTGCATCCAAAGCAGCTACAGATGCTTTAGCTACAATATGATCCACTTGCTCTTGATTAAGTTTGCGCATTTCATCTAGGGCTACTAGACCTTTTTTTGCTAACTCATCAATCATTCCTTGAACATCAACTTGTTCTGCTTTTTTTGTTGCCATTTAATTCTCCTTTAGAATCACTTTGTTAAAAGTTTCACAATTTTGTTTACAGATATATTATAGCACTTTTTAAAAGTTTGTAAACAATTTCACACGATTTTTGTGATTTTTTTTACAAACTTTTTAGCTAGCGGTTTTCGCAAAAACTTATCCATTTACAAAAACAATTAATACGCTTTCAATTTGATAATAGGCATGTCATTCATCCACAAAGATGAAGTAGTTTATCACTTCAGTTTAAATGTTTAATATTAAAGATTAGCTTCATTTATTACTTAATCTAAAAAAAGTTTGGCAAACACTTTTATATTCGCGACGAAAAATAACAGACCTTATTATTACCACCTATAGAAAATTTTTAGTCCATGAAGGATTTAAAATTTTCTATTTTCTAGTAACAGAGTAACTACTATTACTATCACTTTCTCAATTTTTTCAAACACTCTCCTCTCAGAAACAACACGAACATATCACTCGAGTTATTTATTTTTATATTCAAAAAATATAGCTATAATTTGTCATATATACATGCCTAGACATAATGAGTTTCTTGATGTTCTGAAATCTAAGTACTGGAATTGGTTTACAATAATTTATCAGGTACAATTCCTTTTCAATGTATTTTATTTCCAAATCTAACTAAACACAATAAAGTAAGATTTCAGATTAAAGTTTGATTTCCAAAAAAGCAAGCGCTTTCGCCGACTTGTTATATTTTAACATATTATTAATTTATTAGCAATTTTTTACTAATTATTCCTGAATACATAGCTTAGAAAACGACAAAAAAGAGAGTAATCTAAGGGGTTACTCTCTTTTTTTATTATTACTTCTCTCCCTTTGCGGGATTTTTTGCTGATTTTTGAATAGCTTGCTGGATAGTTTCAACATAGAGATCTGCTCCCGTAGTATCACTATCACTATAATGTACTCCATCTGTTCCATTCCAGATGTTTGGATTATTTGTTGCTGTCTCATACCAGTCAGCAACGGTTACATAGTCATAAGTTTTAGTTAAACCTAACTCATAGTTTCTAACTTCCTCTATGTTTGCAAGATTATTAGCATTGTAAGGCGTTACAATAACCAGCCGATAGCCGTCTGGAAGATTGTCAATAAACTGCTGTAGTTTTTCCTGATAATTTCCTAAAGAATTTACACCAACTGCAAGAACTGTTGTTTTAGATAAAGTCCCACTTGAAATATGATTTTGAAAAACACTGAAAGCTTCATCAAAGTTACGACTAACGGCAGCATCTAATTGTGCATCTGGAAGAATACTGGCAAATGCCGAGCTTGAACGAAGAGCAACCGAATCTCCAATAATACTAACATCACTCAATGCTGAAGCATCTCCAGCTGCTAAAGTGTGTGTGCGTTCAATGTTTGTTTGAGATTGCTTGAGCGAATTGACCAAAAGTTCTGTTTCAAAAGTTCCAACTTTTGGAGCGGTGATTGCAGTAGCTATTGTGACAATACTCAAGAGAGCTATACTACCATAAAACCATCGATTGTAGCGGTGCAAATCAACCTCTAGCCCCAGAAGCTTAACCTTTTTTCCACTAATATATGGTTCAATCACATAATAAGAAAGTGTGGCAAAAACAACTGAAAAGAAAATAGTCAGGAGCACAGCTATCCAATTAGGCATTAACTGACTGAAAATAATATAAAATGGCCAATGAAAAAGATATATCCCATAACTTGTATCTCCAATAAAGGTTAGTGCTAGAGGCTCTTTTATATCTGGTGTTTTATCACTCAGAACACGTGTTGCATAAATCATTACTGTTGCGAAGAGAGTTGCCAATACAAAACCAAATAAATAGGTTGTTATGTTATTAAAATCTAGTGCTAAAGTCAAAATCATGAGAAGCGAAAAGCTGACTACAATTGCTAAAATTATATTTCTTACGCTCCATAGATGAACATTTTTTTTGAACCGAGATGTTGTGTCGGTAACTCCCGTCAGGGTTGCAAACATTGCTCCTAGAAAGAAAGGAAAACTATGTGACAAACTTGAAAAATAAATAACAGAAAAGTTATCGACAAAAAATGCTCGAATAAACATAGATAGAAAACTGATAGCAAAGACTCCTGTGGAAATCATAAAAATGAATCCACGAAATTTCTGATGACTAAGTTTTCTTTTTGATAAAAACCAAACTAAAAATCCCCAGATAATATAGAAATGAACCTCAATCGCCAAGCTCCAAGTATGAACAAACAGATGTGGTATAAATTGTGATTCATAATTACCGCCTGTTATGATTTCGTAAAAATTAGTTGTGAAACCCAAGACAGCAGCAATCTGGTTCCCAATACCTGCAACAAAATCATTTCGTACTAAAAATGTGAAGGGTATAATAATCAACACCATCAAAACTAACGGTGGTACAATTCGGTAAAATCGTCTTTTAAAAAATCCTAATAAATCAATTTTTTTACTTCGAACATACTCGTCAATAAGCAAGGCTGTAATTAAATAGCCTGAAAAAGTGAAAAAAATATCAACACCAATAAACCCACCTGGAAAGGTATTTTTAAAAAAGTGATAAAGTAAAACAAGTAGTAAACCTGTTACACGAACCAAAGAAAACCATTTTATTCTCATTTTTGATAAATCCCCTGCTTGAAGGTGCCCGCATAGACCTCATTGTTTATTGCTTTTAGTGTCCCTTGTCCATCAGCTTGCCCTTGTTGAAATTCACCTGTGTAAGACCAGCCTGTATGCGATGTGAATGTTCCTTCCCCATCAAAAACACCATCTACAAAAGCTCCCGCATAGACATCTCCATTTTCATAAGTTAATTTCCCTTGCCCATTCATGCGATGATTAACAACATACCCAGTATAAGTAATTTTCCCACTATCATAGATTAAGCTGGTTTTTGATTTTATCTTCAAAGAGAAAATTGATAACCCACAAATCAAGATAACCACAATAGCAAGGAGTTCAAATTTTCCTCTTGATAACTTTATTTTTTCCATCACTTCACTCAATTCCACTTACTAGTAGTGTCTACTTTTTCTAACCAACTCTTGCATCCTCTTTCAACTAACCTGTACGTATCATCAAAGTTGCCTGTAAACCAAGGGTCTGGAACACCACCCTCTGTAAACAGGAATATCTTGCTGTCAAAATTTTTATTAGAGAGGCGTTTTAAATCTATCACATTTTGCTCATCCATGCCAATAATATAATCAAAGTCTTCTAAATCTTGGCGTGTTATTTGTTGTGAATGTTTCTTCCTATCATAGGAAATAGCATTCTTTTTTAAAACTGCTTGGGTTCCTTGGTGGATAGGGTTCCCATGTTCCCAAGCAGATGTCCCACGGCTAACAACAGTAAAATCAGTCTCTTTTGTAATTTCTTTCATTACGAATTCTGCCATAGGACTACGACATATATTACCCAAACAGACAAAACAGACTTTTTTCAATTTTTATTTTCCCCTATCTTTTCGACTTACCAATTATAACTATCTTACCCTATTTTTCAAGTATTTTCCACCGAAAATATACCCTCATTTTCAGAAAGCTGTTCTCAAAACCACCAGTATTTCTACAAGCTTTTATACACTTTTCTGCTTTTTCTGTGCTATAATTACCTTCTAAGATTGGAGAGAATATGGAAGAATTAATACTTATTAAGCCTACTCTGGATTGGGAGCAAAAAATTTTATCCCTCAAAGAAGAATTTTTTGAAGAACATATGTTTGGAAATGCAGGATTAATGGATACCAAAAATATACCTGATTGGATTGACTACCTTACTTTATTAGAAAAAACTAAACCTATATCAGAAGGTTGGACAGCAACTGCTTTTCTTAGTGTTCGTCAAAGTGATCAAAAAATTGTCGGTATCTGCAGTATCAGACACAACATTGATAGTGAGGAGTTGATGAATATTTCTGGTCATATTGGTTACTCGATCGCACCAAGTGAACGTAGAAAAGGTTACGCTAAAATACAATTACGACTTGCATTGAGCGAAGCTAGAAAAATGGGGATGGATAGAGTCCTTGTGACTTGCACTGACTGGAATACAGCTTCAGAAATGACAATTCTGGCTAATGGTGGAGTCTATGAAGATAGTCGATACGATCCAGTTAACAAAGAGAGTTTGAAACGTTTTTGGATTTCACTCGAAAAGAAAAGAGTTTGAATTTTATTCAGACTCTTTTCTTTTACTTAACCATTCAATTTGGTATCAATAGTTATTGATCTTATCTTGATACAGCAGATAATTTATTTTGTTTCAATATAAGGATAACCAAGGTGTTCATAGGCCTTTGCAGTTGCTAAACGTCCTGTTCGTGTCCGCATAATAAATCCTTTTTGAATAAGGTAGGGCTCATACATATCTTCAACTGTTTCTCGCTCTTCTGCAATATTAACTGAGAGGGTGCCCAATCCAACAGGGCCTCCATTGTACATTTCAATCATTGTTTTTAAAATCTTTTGATCAACATAATCAAGTCCTTCACGGTCTACATCTAGCATCTCTAGTGCTCTATCTGTGATATCAATCGTAATCATGCCATTCCCCATAATCTGTGCATAATCACGAACTCGCTTAAGTAAACGATTAGCAATACGTGGAGTGCCTCGAGATCGTCGTGCTAACTCATGGGCAGCTTGATTGACAATGTTCATATCAAAAATATCTGCTGTACGTTCCACAATTTCCGTTAAATCAGCAACTTCATAATACTCCATATGTCCTGTAATTCCAAACCGTGCACGAAGAGGATTTGAAAGCATTCCTGCGCGCGTCGTGGCTCCAATAAGAGTAAAAGGAGGCAAGTCTAAATGGACACTTCGGCTGGTCTCTCCACTCCCAATCATAATGTCAATATAGAAATCTTCCATGGCACTATAGAGAACCTCTTCAACAGCCATAGGCATACGATGTATTTCATCAATAAATAAGACATCCCCAGGCTCAAGATCATTTAAAATGGCAACCAAATCACCTGCTTTCTCAACAGCTGGGCCAGAAGTTTGCTTAAGACTGACACCAAGCTCATTTGCGATAACAAAAGCCATAGTTGTCTTTCCTAGTCCAGGAGGGCCAAAGAGAAGAACATGATCTAAAGACTCATCGCGTAACTTTGCTGCTTCAATAAAAATTTTGAGCTGATCTTTAACTTTATCTTGTCCAATATATTCTTTAAAAAATTGAGGCCGAAGCGTACGTTCGCTATGTTCTTCGTCACTCATTAAATCATTATCTAAAATTCTAGTCATAATATTATTATAGCACAAGACCTGAAGTTTAGTAATTTAAGCTTTTGTTTTCATCTTCAACTAATTATCACCCCAACTACATTCCCCACCAACCAGAATGTGCACCAATAAAGTTTAGTAAATAAATCATTTTTTTCTCTCCTCTGTTCTTACTATAGTTATTAGTATAGGGAAGGATGAAGAAAAAGAACATGACAAAAATGTCCTATTCTGTGATTTTATATAGAATTATTTATCAAATTACTATCTTTCTCCCATTCTTCTTTCAATTTGTATTCTAAGTAAGTATCATTAATCAGCCGTGTAAATAAAATCGAATTCTCGAAAGCATTTTGAGCTTTTTCAAAATTATCTAAACAAAATAAATAATATTTCCATTCTAACAGATTGAATATAGGCATTTTTTGAAAGTCTTGTATTTTGGTAATAATAGCATTTCCTGTTTCAATAATTCGCTCTAAGTAATGATATTTTTTTAGTTTCAATGCCGGCTCAAAACTATTAATCAAAACGTTGTTTAAGACAAATAAATCTTCCAAAGGAAGACAGTCCATTTGTTTCAACATATTATCTAGCAAAGAGTCAAATAGTTCCTCATTAAAAAACGTTGTTTCAAAGTCACTATGGTTGATACAAACAATATAAAGTTCAATAAGCACTAAGTCGTTTAAACTATATATTTTCCGACATCGCACTTGTTCAAAGTAGTCTTCTAAGATCCCAGTCGCAAAGTTAATATTGTCTACAACAATCATATCCTGTTTAAAACGAATAGCATCTATGACTAATTGCTCTTCCTCAGGTAATTGATCGTAATAGGTTTCGTATAATTCATCATAATACTCTTCTCGTTTTTCTAAACGTTCTTGATTCATATATGAGGGAGTACGTAGTAAGAGGTATTTTATTTCTTTGTAACGATCAGGCAAAATCAAACTCTCTTCATCTGTTAATTCACCAATAGAAAGATCAAGTTGTTTTGCAATATAGACAATTTTATTTAAAGTCGGCATTGAACTCCCAGATTCAATTCGTGCTAACTGACGAATTGATAACTCCGACTCATCCCCACAGAACTCTTCTCGTGTTAACTTTTTTTCTATTCTATAATCTTTAACTTTTTCGCCAAAAAAATGCATATCTCCCCCCTTTATGACTTTCTATTGTACCATATCAGTTAAGTATAAGAAATCACTTTTCTTTTAATTTTATCATTTATTTAAAATAATTTAATTAATATGAAAAAACATAAAAACCGAATGCTAGATTCTATACTAACATTCGGAGTGTATCATTTAATGTTCCTCTTATTAATCTAAACCAACACGTTTGAAAATATCATCAACTCGTTTTGTATAATACACTGGGTTGAAAAGCTCATCAATTTCATCTTGAGTGAGCAGATTTGTTACGTCTGCATCAGCCTCTAAAAGAGGTTTGAAATCAACTTGATTATCCCATGAATGAGCGGTTTTTGGCTGAACGAGGTCATAGGCTTGCTCACGCGTCATTCCTTTTTCAATTAACTTAAGCATAACACGTTGACTGAAAATAAGTCCAAACGTAGACCCCATATTACGAATCATATTTTCTGGGAAGACAGTCAAATTCTTAACGATATTTCCAAAACGATTCAACATATAGTCAATTAAAATAGTGGTATCTGGTGTAATAATACGCTCAGCAGATGAATGAGAAATATCACGTTCATGCCAAAGAGCCACATCTTCAAAAGCTGTCACTAGGTGACCACGTACAACTCGAGCAAGTCCTGTCATGTTTTCAGATCCAATTGGGTTGCGTTTATGAGGCATTGCAGAGCTTCCTTTTTGCCCTTTTGCAAAAAATTCTTCTACTTCACGTTGTTCAGATTTTTGTAAACCACGAATTTCTGTTGCCATACGTTCAATCGATGTCGCAATAAGAGCAAGAGTTGAAAAATATTCTGCATGCAAATCACGAGGTAGAACTTGCGTTGAAATCTCTTGCGGACGGATACCGAGCTTGTCACATACGTATTCTTCTACGAATGGTGGGATATTTGCAAAATTCCCAACGGCTCCAGAGATTTTTCCAGCTTCCACACCCGCTGCAGCAATGTCAAAGCGGTCAATGTTGCGTTTCATCTCACTGTACCAAGTTGCTAACTTAAGACCAAATGTTGTTGGTTCAGCGTGAACACCATGCGTACGACCCATCATAATAGTCATTTTGTGTTCACGTGCTTTGTCAGCAATAATACTTGCAAAATTGTCAAGATCTTTTCGGATAATGTCATTAGCTTGCTTATAAAGGTAACCATAAGCGGTATCTACAACATCTGTCGATGTCAAACCATAATGAACCCATTTGCGTTCGTTTCCAAGACTTTCTGAGACTGCCCGTGTAAATGCAACCACATCATGACGTGTTTCTTGTTCAATTTCAAGAATACGATCAACATCGAATGTTGCTTTCTCACGAATTTTTTGGACATCTTCTTTTGGAATCTCACCCAGCTCTGCCCAAGCTTCATCAGCTAAGATCTCTACTTCAAGCCAAGCTTGATATTTATTTTCTTCACTCCAAATTGCCGCCATTTCTGGACGAGAGTAACGTTCAATCATGTTTTTCTCCTAAGTTATTGTAATGATAGTAATGCAGCACTTTCTGCATGAATACGTGTTGTGTCAAAAAGTGGTAAAGTGGTATCTGTTTGATTAACTAAAAGACCTATTTCGGTACATCCTAGGATAACTGCCTGCACCCCTTTTTCTTTCAGTTTAGCTATGATTTCAAGAAAAGTTTCTTTTGACTGTGATTTAATGTCACCTAGACAGAGTTCTTCGTAAATAATACGATTAATCTCATCAATATCAGACTGTTCTGGAATAGAAACACTTAAACCGGATGCAATCAGCTTTTCTTTATAAAAATCCTGTGTCATCGTGTATTTAGTTCCCAAAAGACCGACACTTTGAATTTTATTTTCTAGAAGAACTTCTGCTGTTGCTTGTGCAATATGTAAAATTGGAACTTTTAACTCTTCTTGAATCTGTGGAGCAACTTTATGCATCGTATTTGTACAGATAATAATAAAATCTGCACCTGCTTTTTCCAGCCTCTTTGCAACATCAGTCAATAGTTCTGTACTTTTATCCCAATTACCAGTGGCCTGATTTTGCTCAATTTGAGCAAAATCAACACTGTAAAGTAACAGTTTCGCAGAGTGCAACCCTCCAAGTTCCTTCTTAATTGTTTCATTTATAATCTGATAATAAGATAGTGTGCTCTCCCAGCTCATGCCACCGATTAAACCAATCGTTTTCATGACGTCTCCTATCTAAATATATTTCCAAAAATTTATGTCAGCGAATATGGAATAACCCACTCAAAATTGATTCATAAATAAGCAGCGACTAATGATTTTATATAATCTCAAAAATCTAAACCTTCTCCAAACTCCTCTGCATCATCCGCAAATAAGGTCACATGTCCCATTTTGCGGTCATGCTTAGCCTCTAGTTTACCATATAAATGTAAATGAGCGCTAGGGTTTTCTGAAATGAAGTCTTTTGCTTTTTCAACATGTTGACCTAAGACATTGAGCATCACTGCGGGCGCGTGCTGATGGATGTCTGGGAGAGGTTCCCCAAGTACACCTAAAATATGAGTGTCAAACTGTGAAAAATCACAAGCTTCAATGCTATAATGCCCTGAATTATGCGGGCGTGGTGCAATCTCATTCACCAGAATGTCTTCTCCAGCCACGAACATTTCCACACAAAGTGTTCCAGATAACTGCAGTTGTTCAGCAATTGTAACTGCCATTGCTTGGGCTTTTTCTGAAAGTTCTTTTGAAATACGTGCTGGAGCAATTGTTTTAGATAAAATATTGTTGCGATGAATATTTTCTTGAACTGGAAAGACTGTCACATCATGTCCATTTCCAGAAACGATTACCGAAATTTCTAAATCAAAATCTACAAATTCTTCTAAAACACATTCAACTGAATTAGCTAGCTTGTTTGCCTCGACCAAATCTTCCAAAGATTTGATAACCACTTGGCCGTGACCATCGTAGCCTCCAGTAGCTGTTTTCAGAACATAGTTTTTTGACAAATCAAGATTTTCCAAATCAATACTTGATGTCACTATTTTATAAGGTGCAACAGTAACTTGGGCTTTTTGCGATAAAAAGTTTTTTTCAAAAATACGATTTTGAGAAATACGAAGCAATTTCGTCCCTTGAGGCAACTGTCCTTCTTTGATAACTTCATCAAGACCATCAGCGTCCACATTCTCAAATTCATAGGTCAAGACATCACAACTATCAGCCAATTTTCGCAAGGCAAAAAGATCATCATAGGGAGCGACTATCATGTCACTAACCCGTGATGCTGGACAGTCTGCGACCGGATCAAGCGTTATCACTTGATGTCCCATATAAATTGCTGAAATGGCCATCATTTGACCTAGCTGTCCTCCACCAATAATTCCTATTGTTTTAGTCAAGCTCATCCGTTGAAGCCTCCGCTACTTTGCCTTGTTCATTGGCAAATTCTTCCAATTTCGCTGCTAATTCTGCATCTTCTATAGCCAAGATACGTAGAGCTGTCAAAGCAGCATTTGTGGCACCAGCTTCCCCAATTGCCATAGTTGCTACAGGGACACCACCCGGCATTTGAACAATGGAATAAAGAGAATCCAAACCACTCAAAGCGCGTGATTTTACTGGCACTCCGATAACTGGCAAAGTTGTTTTCGCTGCTACCATCCCTGGTAGATGTGCTGCTCCTCCCGCTCCTGCAATAATAATCTTAATACCACGTTCTCGTGCCTTATCAGCATAGTCAAACATCAGATCTGGTGTACGATGCGCAGAGACCACTTTTTTCTCATAATCAACATTAAAATGATTCAATACATCAGCTGTTTTTTTCATAGTAGCCCAATCAGACTTACTTCCCATTATTATTGAAATTACTGCTTTCATCGTTTTCCTTTCACTAGTTGAGACAAATCGTCAACATCAATAACATCATGTCCCAAATCAATAAGTTTTCGAGCAAAAAGTCCTTGTCCAGCTATCGTCTTTCCTGAAAAACGGCCATCATAAATATGGTGAACGCCACATGAAGGACTTCTGGGCTGAAGGATAGCTAAATCTATCTCCATATCGTCAATTTTAGACAATACCCGCTCTATTCCCTGATGGAACTCTTGATCATACACATGTCCTCGCTTATCATAAACATGTCCTTGATAGATTTCAACAGGTGCCCTAGGAGTTGGCAAACCACCTGCCACTTCTGGACAGACTGCTAAAAAAGTCTTATCTTCAAGAAAATCAACCAATTTTTGATTATAGTTGTTGCCACCATTGTACTTGCAATTTTCACCAAGCAGACAAGCACTCACGAGGATACAGTTTTTAGCGGTCAAGCGCTTTGCTTCCGATATCATTTCTGTAAAAAAGCCCTTTTGTTTCTTGCTTAGCAAGTTCCTCATAAATCTTGTCTTGCACAACTTTTACACTATCAGCTGTCGTCACTAGCATATAAACACGACCACCGTTGGATAATAAGGAAACACCATCTTCTGCCAAGTTAGCTCCTGCATAATAAGTGACAATATCACCTTCTGTTTTATTGGGGAGTAACACACCTTTTTCATAATCCAAAGGGTAGCCCTCTGATGCGACAACTACACCAAGCGTTACCCCATCTTCTACCCAAGTGATTTCTGGTGTTTTTTCATTCAATAGATCATCAATATTTTGAGCAAAATCAGATGTCAGACGTGGTAAAATAATTTGAGTCTCAGGGTCACCAAAACGTGCATTAAATTCAATCACTTTCGGTCCGTCACTTGTTAAAATTAGCCCGGCATAAAGAATGCCTAAGTAAGAACGACCTTCTTTTACCATTCCGTCAAGGACTGGTTTTACAATAGTATCAATAGAAGTATCAATAACTGCTTGAGACAAATGTGGAACCGGTGCATAAGCTCCCATACCACCTGTATTGGGTCCTTTGTCATCATCGTAAGCACGTTTATGGTCTTGAGCAGTTGGCATGATGTAAAACTTGTCTCCATTAGCAAATGCAAAAAGGGAGAATTCTTCACCGTCAAGAAATTCTTCGATGACGACACGCGCTCCAGAATCCCCAAACTTATTATCAAGCAACATCTCTTGAGCTGCCTCAACCGCTTGTTCAACCGTTTCAGCAACAACAACACCTTTACCTAGTGCTAAGCCGTCCGCCTTAACCACTATTGGTGCGCCATGTTCTTCAATATAAGATTTAGCATCATCGAAATTTGAAAATGTACCATAGGATGCAGTTGGAATATGGTATTTATCCATAATGGATTTGGCAAAATCTTTTGACCATTCAAGTTCTGCTGCTAATTTACTAGGACCAAAAGCTTTGAGACCTGCAGCATTAAAATCATCAACAATACCAGCAGCTAAAGCATCATCTGGACCAATAAAAGACCAAGCTATATCGTGCTCTTTAACAAAATCAATTAATTTAGAATGTTCGGAAATTCCGATATTAACTAATTCAAGCCCATCTAAGACCATTCCGTCATTTCCAGGGGCTACATATACCTTATCTACGTCTTTTGACTCCAATAATTTTTTAGCAATCGCATGTTCACGACCACCTGAACCAACAACTAGTAATTTCATGATTTACTCCATTTCACGAATTTTGTAGTTTTATTATAACAAAAAAGTTCGGTTCAATCTACTTGAACACGAACTTTTAATAGAGAGTATCTCTAAGATAAATAAAAAACTTACCTCTGTACTGACCTCATAAAGTTGAACAAGAAATATTAAGTGATAGATTGTTGTCTGTATCGCACGCACAGGGTTAAGTCCTTTTTTGTTTTATCACACAAAAAAGAGTTCAGGGGTGCTGAACTCTTTGGAGATTATGAAAAAGAAAAGTTTTAGGATTGACTATAGTATAATCAATTAACCTTAATTCAAACTAAAACTTCTTTGCATTTTTATTAATGTCTAAAATGTCTTATACCTGTGAATACCATGGCAATGCCATGTTTATCCGCCGCATCAATAGAGTCTTGATCACGAATAGAGCCGCCTGGCTGAATGATGGCTTTAATGCCTGCAGCTGCAATTTCTTCAATGTTATCAGCAAATGGAAAATAAGCATCACTAGCAAGAACGGCACCTTCAAGACGATCTTTTGCTTGATCAATAGCGATACGAACAGAAGCCACACGATTTGTTTGCCCAGGACCCACACCCAATGTCATATGATCATTAGTGATAATAATACCATTTGATTTAACATATTTGATAGCTTTCCATGCAAATTCAAGAGCTACTGCTTCTGTTTTATCAGGTTGACGTTTTGTAACAATTTTCCAATCTGCCGGAGTTTCTTTAACCACATCTTGATTTTGAACCAATAAGCCGCCAACAACACCTGTATATTCTTTTTCGAGTTCACTGGATGCTTGTGCTTCAAATGGCAGTTGGAGAATACGCAAGTTTTTCTTCTTTGTTGTCAAAATAGTCAATGCTTCATCTGAGTAACTTGGTGCAATAATGATTTCAAGGAAAATAGCATGCATTTTATTAGCTGTTTGCGCATCAACTTCACGATTAAGAACGACAATCCCACCAAAGATTGATACTGGATCTGCAGCATAGGCATAATCCCAGGCTTTTTCAATGGTATCAGCTTGTCCAATACCGCAAGGATTCATGTGCTTAAGTGCGACAACGGTAGGGACATCTTTAAAATCACGAATAATTCTGATCGCTGCATCGGCATCGCGGATATTATTAAATGACAGCTCTTTACCATTAAGTTGCTTGCTTGATGCAATAGAGTAATCTGTTGGTAAAGCTTTTTGATAAAAATCTGCATCCTGTTGAGGGTTTTCACCATAACGCATCGCTTGATTCAAATTATAAGTCAAGGTCAGTTTTTCAGGTTTGCTTTCACCTACTTGAGCTGTAAAATACTCAGCAATCAGAGCGTCATAAGCTGCTGTGTGACGGAAAACTTTGGCAGCCAAACGTTGACGAGTTTCAAAGCTCGTTTCGCCATCGTTAGAAAGCTCAGAAAGCACTACATCATAGTCAATTGGATCAACAATGACTGTTACACTGGCGTGATTTTTTGCTGCTGAACGCAACATAGATGGCCCACCAATATCGATATTTTCAACCGCATCAGCATAAGTCACATCTGGTTTAAGAATAGTTTCTTTGAATGGATAAAGATTGACAACCACTAAATCAATCGGAATGATATCATGTTCCGTCATAGCATTAACATGACTATCAAGATCACGACGCGCCAATAAACCCCCATGAATTTTGGGATGAAGGGTTTTAACACGCCCATCCATCATTTCAGGAAATCCTGTCACATCATCAATAGCGATAGTTGCAACACCCGCATTATCAAGGGCAATCTTTGTTCCACCAGTTGAGACAATTTCCCAACCCATATCTGTTAATTTTTCAGCAAATGTTACAATGCCTGCTTTATCAGACACGCTAATTAGTGCGCGTTTTGTCATAATTTCTCTCTTTTCTATCTATAGTATCTTATCAATCAGATAATTATTTCTCTATAATATGTTACGTTTAATTATCTAGCAATTCTTTAATGACTTCTGGATAGAGTTTGTATTCATTTTCATGAATACGACTTTCAAAAGTTTCAATCGTGTCATCAGACAAACGTGGCACACGTACTTGTTTTATTATTTTACCTGTATCAACACCAGAATCCACCCAATGAATCGTCACGCCTGATTGCTTAACTCCTGCTTCCCATGCATCATCAATTCCGTGAGCTCCTGGAAATTCAGGTAAGTAGGCTGGATGAATATTAATGATGTGTCCTTCATAGGCTGAAAGCAGTGTTGAACCAACAATTTTCATATAGCCCGCCAAACATATCAAATCAATTTGATGTTTATCAAGTAAATCAATGATAGCTTGTTCATAAGCAACTTTACTGTCAAATTCTTTAAGTTCAAAGGCATATGCTGTGATATCAAGATTTTCAGCGCGCTCAAGGACGTAAGCATTCCGATGGTCAGCAAAGACAAATTCGACATCAAATTGTTCAGCGATAACCTGAAAATTTGACCCATTACCACTCGCGAAAACGGCAATTTTTGTCATTTAATCACCACACTTTGAGCTTGCTTTTCAATAATATGTCCAAGTTCGTAGACTTCTTCGTCAAGAAGTTCTTTCACACGGGAAACATTTTCAGGCTTAACAGCAAACATCAGGCCAATACCCATATTGAATATTTCAAACATTTCGTCATGTTTGATGTCTCCATATTTTTCAAGTGCTTTGAAAATTGGTAAAACAGGCACTTTATCTTCTTGGATTTCAGCAGCTAAATCATCAGAAAACATTCTAGGAACATTTTCAACAAAACCACCACCTGTGATATGAGCAATTCCGTTAACAAGACCCGCTTTAACCAATGGCAAAACAGCCTTAACATAAATACGTGTTGGCTCAAGAAGGACATCTTTTAGTTTTTTGCCTTCTAATTCTGGTAGTTCTTCTTCCCCTGTGTAATCTGAGAAAACACGACGGACAAGAGAATAGCCATTAGAATGAATCCCACTTGAAGCAAGTCCTAGAAGAACATCTCCTGCAGCTACTTTTGACCCATCAATAATTTGTGATTTTTCAGCTACACCAACAGCGAATCCAGCCAAGTCATAGTCATCTTCTCCATACATCCCTGGCATTTCAGCGGTTTCCCCACCAATAAGTGCTGCACCTGATTGCACACACCCCTCAGCCACTCCTGCAACCACTTGTTCTAGTTTAGCAGGTTCATTTTTTCCAGTAGCGATATAGTCTAGGAAATAAAGTGGTTCTGCACCGGCTGCAATGATATCATTGACACACATGGCAACACAGTCTTGACCAATAGTATCGTGCTTATCATATTTGATAGCTAACATTAGCTTTGTTCCGACACCATCTGTTCCTGAAATCAGAACAGGTTCTTTGACATCAACTTGGGAAAGGTCAAACATCCCTCCAAAACCACCAAGTGCTCCCATAGCTCCAAGGCGTTGGGTACGAGCCACATGTTTTTTTATCCGTTCAACAACTTCATATCCTGCTTCAACGTCAACACCTGACTGAGCATAAGCATTTTCAGACATATAAATTCCTTTCTTCTCGGGAGAATTCCCATTCAATTTCCGTAAATAAATCAGATTTTTTCTGCTGATAGTTAATACTGATTTTCAAGTTGTCTATTTTTCTAAGTAAAAGTCCGTTTTTTCCTTCAAACTTTTAAGGTAAGGTTCTTCGTAATCATAGAGTGGCGTTGGGTATTCCCCATCAAAATAAGCCACACACAGTCCACCATTTGGAGCATCTGTGTCCAGACCTATTGAATCAATTAAACCTTCAATGGATAGATAAGTCAGACTGTCTGATCCTATGATATCACGAATTTCATCAACCGTGTGATTGGCTGCAATTAATTCACGACGTGTTTGAATATCTATCCCATAGAAACAAGGGTATTTTAGAGGAGGGCTAGCAATAACGACATGCACTTCTGCCGCACCCGCATCCCGTAATAATTGAACAATCCGTCGACTAGTTGTTCCACGCACAATGGAATCATCAACCATAACCACACGTTTGCCCTTAACAATGCTTGATACAGCTGATAATTTCATCCGTACTCCTTGTTCTCGCAACTCTTGTGTTGGTTGGATAAACGTACGTTGGATATATTGATTTTTAATCAAGCCCATTTCATTTGGCAAACCAGCTTCTTCTGAAAAGCCACTAGCTGCAGATAATGAAGAATTTGGCACTCCCACAACAATATCTGCCTCATATTGAAATTCTTGTGCTAATCTACGGCCCGTATTTTTACGAGCAGTATGGACATTAACACCATGAATCATACTGTCAGGTCTGGAGAAATAGATGTATTCCATAGAGCATACCGCCAGCTGCGTATCCTCAGTGTATTTGTCATAAGTGATACCATTCTCATCAATAATAACTAGCTCACCAGGCTCCACATCTCGTACCCACTCAGCACCGACAACTTCAAAAGAACAGGTCTCGCTGGCAACGACCCAAGCACCATTCTTCATGCGACCAATGGATAAGGGGCGAAAGCCATTAGGATCTAACGCTGCATAAATCTTATCTTTTGTCATAACAAGATAAGCAAAACCACCTTTAACCGTATTTAAGGCTTCTTTGAGTTTATCTGTAAAGGTATCTTTTTTACTTCGGCGAATAAGGTGCATGATGACTTCCGTATCAGAGCTTGAATTGAAAATAGCACCTTGTTCTTCCAATTCTGCCTTAAGTGAAATAGTGTTAGTCAAATTTCCGTTATGGGCAAGTCCGACTTGCATATCTTGAAAATTGAAAAGGAAAGGCTGAATGTTGTCAATTGAAGCTTCACCGGTGGTAGCATAGCGAACATGCCCAATTGCTTGTTGACCCTTTAGTTTTTCTAGGTCAGCACGGTTTTTAAAGACATCTGATATCAGACCAGTATTTCGATGACGAAGAAGCTTTCCATCATCATTTGAGAGAATTCCTGCCCCCTCTTGACCGCGGTGCTGCAAACTGTGAAGTCCAAAATAGGTCACTTGGTTAGCCTGAGGGTGACCCCAGATACCGAAAAGTCCGCATTCTTCATTTAAAGATTTTACTTCGTATGTCATTTTTTATTTTCCTGTAAAGTATTTGACTGCACTTGCAAAAAGAGCTTGATCTTTTTGTCCTGGAATATTTTGGAAGAGTCCATCCTCGTAACGTTCTGAGTGACCCATCTTACCAATAATTTGACCATTGAGACTCGTAATTCCTTCAATAGCATGAACAGATCCATTAGGATTGAATTTAGAATCCATGGTTGGGTTACCTTCAAAATCAACGTATTGACTAAAAATTTGTCCATTGTCACGAAGGACATCAAATTCTTCTGCGCTCACAACGAATTTTCCTTCACCATGAGATACTGGAATAGCATGAATATCTCCAGTTGTTACACCTGTAAGCCATGGAGAATTGGTATTTGCGATGCGTGTTTCCACCATTTTTGCAACGTGTTGATTAGCATCGTTATAAAAGAGGGTTGGACTTGTTTCATTGGCATCTTCAAAGTTGCCATACGGAAGAAGGCCTGATTTCACTAATGCTTGGAAACCATTACAGATTCCAATAATGAGCCCGCCATTTTCAATAAAGTCATCAATAGCTGAACGAACTTTTTCATTTAACAAAATATTAAGAATAAATTTTGCAGATCCATCTGGCTCATCTGCAGCCGAGAAACCGCCCGCAAAGAAAATAATATTTGCTTGCTTAATATTACTAACCATCTCATCAACAGAATTTTCAATTGCCTCTTCATCAAGAGTTACAAACGGTACAAGATTAACATTTGCTCCAGCTTGTTTAAATGCCTTAGCAGAATCATATTCTGAGTTAGTCCCAGGAAATACTGGGATGTAAACTAGAGGTTCCTCAATAATCTTTTGAGCTTTAATAACCGCATCTGAGATAACCGAAGGAACATCTTCGATAGATTGACCTTGTTGAAATTCTGTTGGATAAACCTCATCTAATTTCCCTTCAAACGCTGCAAGAAGTTTTTCGCCAGATAAGTCTATACCATTGATTGTAAGAGTGAAGTCAGTGGTAGTCTCACCAATTTTAATAAGATCAGGAATTTCTTCAGCAGATGTGAAAACAAATCCGCCAAGTTGAGCGGTCAAACTCTGTTCTAAATCTAATAGCTTAACAGTAGCACCAATATGATTACCAAAACTCATCAAAGCTAGACTCTCAACAACACCACCATATTTCACAGCTGAGGCAGCATTTATTTTATATTTTTCTTGAATAGCAGAGAATTTTTCAAAGTTTGTTTTAATTAAATCAAAATCAATAGCTTCTGAAATAACTTGCCCTGGAATATAATAAATCGATTCACCACTTGTTTTAAACTCTGGTGAAAGAACTTTTTGACTATTAGCAGTTGTGACTCCAAAAGCGACTAATGTTGGAGGGACAGTCAATTCTTCAAAAGTCCCTGACATTGAGTCCTTACCTCCAATAGAAGGTAACCCAAGTTGTATTTGAGCTTCAATTGATCCTAGTAGAGCAGCAACCGGTTGCCCAAAACGCTCAGCTTTTTTATCCATGCGTTGGAAATATTCTTGATATGAAAAGCGAGCTTTTGACCAGTCACTACCTGTTGCAACCAAACGAGCAGTGGCTTCGATAACAGCGTAAGCGGCACCATGATAAGGTGACCATTCTGCAATATAGGGATTAAAACCTTGAGCCATAACAGACGCTGTAGTAGTGACACCATCTTGAACTGGTAACTTTTGTACTGAACTTTCTGTTGGTGTGATTTGATAACGTCCACCGATTGGGTGACTTACTGTTGAACGACCAACCGAACTGTCAAATATCGTTTGAAGCCCTTTTTGACTAGCATGATTAAGATCAGATAAAACCGCAATGGTATCTTTCTCTAAGTTGTCTTCTGATGTTGTTCGTTGTTCTGGAATGACAACTCCAGCATCTACAACATCAGCATCCACAACCACGCGCACACCATTTGTATCTAGGAAGCTACGGTCGATATCTACGATAGTGTGTCCATTCCAAGTCATGACGAGGTTTGGCTTTTCAGTGACTCTAGCTACAACGACTGCAGCAATATTTTCTTTATGGCATTCATCAATAAATGCCTCAACATCTGCTGAACGAACAACGACTGACATACGTTCTTGAGACTCAGAGATAGCAATTTCTGTTCCATTCAACCCTTGATATTTTAGTGGAACTTTATCAAGATCAATTTCAAGTCCATCCGCTAGTTCACCTATAGCTACACAAACGCCACCAGCACCAAAATCATTAGATTTTTTGATGAGTCGTGTCACTTTCCCATTTCTGAAAAGGCGTTGAATTTTACGTTCTTCAATAGCATTCCCTTTTTGAACTTCTGCTCCTGCTGTTTCGACAGATTTTACTGTTTGAACTTTTGAGGAACCTGTAGCTCCACCAACACCATCTCGTCCTGTCTTACCTCCAAAAAGAATGACAACATCACCAGCTTCAGGTTTTTCACGGACAACATTTTCTTTAGGAGCTGCTCCGACAACTGCACCAAGCTCCATACGTTTTGCAACAAAACCAGGATGGAAATACTCCTTAACATAGGTAGTTGCAAGTCCAATTTGGTTTCCGTAAGAAGAATAGCCATGAGCTGCGGTTTTTGAAATCACTTGTTGTGGTAGCTTACCTTCTCGTGTTTCAGCAATCGGCACTGTAATATCACCTGCACCAGAAATACGCATAGCTTGATAGACATATGAACGTCCTGACAAAGGATCACGGATTGCCCCACCTATACAAGTTGCAGCGCCACCAAATGGCTCAATTTCTGTTGGGTGGTTATGAGTTTCATTTTTAAACATTAGGAGCCAAGGTTCTTTAACACCATTGACATCTACTTCAATTTCAACAGAACAAGCATTTATTTCGTCTGAGACTTCCATGTCATCCAAACGACCATTTGAACGCTCATAACGACCAAATATTGTTGCCATATCCATTAAGGTTTGTGGCTTTTCTGAACGACCTAACTCATTGCGCATAGCAAGGTATTTATCATAAGTTGCTTGTAATTGCTTTTTAAATTTTGAAGCTGAAAAGTCAATATTTCTAAGTTCTGTTTCAAAAGTTGTATGACGGCAATGATCTGACCAATAAGTATCCAATACTTTTAATTCTGTTTCAGTTGGAAAACGTCCAATAGATTTGAAATAATCTTGAATAAACAGGAGGTCATCAACTTCCATGGCTAAACCTTGGCTAACTTTATATTCTGTAAAATCTTCAGCTGTATAAGTTTCAAAGAAATCAAGAACAGGAATTGTTTTATCAGAAGCCGAGAAGGTTTGTGCTTCAATGGCAACTGTGATATCTTTGAAACGTGAATCAACAGGGTTGAGCAGGTATTTTTTAACTGTTTCTAGCTCAATAGCATCAATATTTTTGTTTACAAGATAAAGCTGAGCCGTATTAACCACAACATCACTAGAACCACCCAATAACAAGAGGGCTTCCTGTGAACTTGCTGCACGCTGATCAAACTGTCCTGGTAAAGCTTCAATGGTAAAAAATACGTTAGAGGAGAGAGCTTCTTTCACATCCTCTTCTGACAAGATATTATCTGTCACTTGCTCAGAGAAAATATATTTCTCTGCACGGCTCAAAAGATTCTCATCTAGATTGAACACATCGTAAACTTGTACCAGTCTAAGATCTGTTAATGTTTGTAATTGCAAATTATGCTTTAATTCCTTGACTAAAGCTTCTGATTTAATTCCAAAATTCGATTTTTTCTCAACGAAAATACGTTTATTCATGATTGTTCCTTTTAAATTATTTCTCTAGTCCTTGCAATTTTTCCAAAACAACTTGGTAGACGTCTGTAAGACTACCCAAATCTCGACGAAAAACATCTTTATCCATATGACGACCTTCAGCATCCCAGAGACGACAATTATCCGGTGAGAACTCGTCAGCTAAGATAATATTGCCATCTTTATCTTTACCAAACTCTAATTTATAATCAATCAATTTTAGACCAATTTGACTAAACCAATCAGATAAAAAACCATTAATCCGACGTGTTTCATTTTTAATATAAGCAATTTCTTCATCGGTTGCAATATCTAAAAATTTCACATGCTCGTCATTGATAAATGGATCATTGAGGTCATCATTTTTATAATAAAATTCAAGAATTGGTGTCTCTAACTTTAAGCCTTCCTCAACAGCAAAACGTTTTGAAAAAGAACCTGCGGTATAATTTCTTAAAACAACTTCTAGTGGAATAATTTCAACGTTTTTATTTAATTGTTCGGGTTCTGAAAGTTGTTTAATAAAATGCGTTGCAACACCAGCAACATTAAGTTTTTCAAAAATTAAAGATGAGATTTGATTATTTAAAATGCCTTTTCCCTCAATAGTTTCCTTGCGGGCTCCATTTAGCATTGTTGCTTGGTCCTTGTAGACCGAAATAATCAAGTTCTCATCTTCAGATGTTGTGTAAATATCTTTGGCTTTTCCTGTATAAACGAGCTTTCGTGACATGTTTTTGTTCGCCTTTCACATTTATTCAAGTAAATTTTAACATAAGAAATAGAATAATTCAATATTTAACAAACTTTGTCATAAAATAAAAATAAAAACGTTCGTTTAAAACGAACGTTTTATTGAGTGAGACGGTGGTATAAATAGTTTACTATTTCATCTATTGATTGCATGTTCTCAACATCCTCATCAGGAATATCAAGCTTAAATTCATCTTCCAAATTAATAATAAATTCCATAAAAGCAATTGAATCCACTGCCAAATCATCTTGAAGAGTTGTCTCAAGCGTAATTTCTAAAGCCGTATTATGCAATTGTTCCTTAATAATATCTGAAATCTTTTCAAAAATTGCTTCTTTTGTCATTATTATACCTCCTTACTTATTCACTGTAAAATTCTCAGCCAATTTACCAACTACATTTGACTCCAGCATTGTTCGTACTTGTTTGATAGTATAGTAAACTGATTTAGCGTCACTGGAACCATGGCATTTAACAAGAGGTGCTTTTAAGCCAAATAAAACAGCTCCTCCTGCACTTGAATAATCCATAGTATCTTTTAATTGATAGAGGCTGTCTTTTAGGAAAAATGCTCCGATTTTTGCTTTCAAACCTCCAGATTTAATAGAAGATTTAAGACTTCCAAAGAGGTTAATTGCAGTACCTTCCATAGTTTTAAGAACAGCATTTCCTGTGAAACCATCCGCAACAATAACATCCGCAACGCCATTCATGAGATCACGCGCTTCGACGTTACCAATGAAATTAATAGACTCATCTGTTGATAATAAGTCATAAGTTTCCTTACGCAGAGGGTCTCCTTTAGTACTTTCAGTACCATTATTTAAGAGACCAACTCGGGGACTATCGATGCCACGAACATTTTTAGCATAAAAGGAACCCAAAACAGCATATTGATGTAAATGGTGTGCCGTATTTTCTGCGTTGGCACCTAAATCAAGCATGTCATACCCTTTTCCATCAACGGTTGGAAGTGTCGATAATAAGCCTGGACGGTCAACACCTTTGATGCGACCAACCACAAACAGCCCTGCCGCCAAAAGTGCTCCCGTATTTCCTGCAGAAATAACCGCGTCCGCTTGTCCTTCTTTAACTGCCTGCGCACCAAGAACCATTGAAGCCTTTTTTTTCCGTCGAATTGCTTTCGCTGGTTCATCGTCTGAATTGATTTTTTCATCTGTATGAATAATTGATACGCGATCCGTTGCTGTTAAATATTTCTTTATCTTTACTTCATCACCATAGAGCTGAATAGCAATATCTGAGAATTCTGCCAGAGCTTGGTTAACTCCTTCAACAATGGCTTCAGGTGCATTGTCACCACCCATTGCATCAACAGCAATTTTTTTCATGACTAGTTCCTCCACATACAATAATCAATTTATTATAACACGATTCACCATTTTTATCACTTTCTCATGACATCGCCCCAATTTTCCAAATCATCAATAAACTTTTTACTTTTTAGATGGAGACCGACATAGTTATCGTAAAGATCATCAATAAAAAGGCGGATTTTTTCTTTCATTTCAGGTTTAATTGAGATCGTTTTTAAATCATCAAATTGAATTGATTGAAATTGATTAAGTAAATAAGGAATATTGGGATCTAAATGACTACGATGGTCATCTCTAATATAATGATCTGGGCAGAGAAGACCTGAGTATTTATAAGAAAAATCAAAAGGTAAACCAACACGGTGACAAAAAGCACACTCGTGAAAATTCAATTGAACACCAAAACGATCTAAAATTTGAATCTCAAAAATATTGGTTAAAATCACATAATCCAGACCATCATTTATCAAATCTAACGTTTTTTTCAGAAAAGCAAAGAGATGAGGGTCAGCCACATTATCTGTAATAGCTGCATCCATGAGAGATACAATATAAGTAGCATAAGATAATTTAAACAAATCTTCATTAATGTGTTGATAGAGTTTCACTTCTTTGTAATCTTCAATGTATGACAAACCATCATCATTAATTTTCAATATAAAATCAGCCACAGTTAGTGGCTGAATGACAGAATTAAGTTGTGATTTTCTAGCATGTTTCACGAAAAACATTCGCTTTCCATCTGTCTCTGTAAAAATTTTAACTAACTTATCATCCTCTCGGAAATTTCGATTATAAAGAATGATTCCAGATGTTTCCTTAGTTTTCATGTTCTTCGATAAAGTCTTTCAGTTGAGACATTGCCTTGATAATTGTTTCCATACTAGCTGCATATGACAAACGCACATAACCCTCACCATATTTCCCAAATGCTACACCAGGTATGATAGCAACAGCCTTTTCTCTCGCAAAATCTTGACAAAATTTGAAAGAATCTTGCTCCTGACCTTCAGGAATTTTAGCAAAAATATAGAAGGCACCATCAGGCTTAATGATATCAAAACCAAGTGCAGACATCTTATCAATAATATAGTCACGACGCTCAACATATTCTTTTTTCATTGGTAAAGCATCATTCTTACCAGAAGTGAGAGCTTCAATAGCTGCAAATTGAGAAACCGTTGCCGCAGCCGTTACTAAATATTGGTGACTCTTAATTAATTGGGCTGTGAGATTTGCTGGAGCAAAAATCAAACCAATACGCCAACCTGTCATTGCATGAGATTTTGATAAGCCATTGATAAGAATTGTCTGTTCAGGTAAATACTCAGCTATTGACACATGATTTTCAACATTGTAAGACAGTTCTGAATAAACTTCGTCACTAATGACAAAAATCTCATATTTTGCTAGAACATCCGCAAATGCTTTTATCTGTTCTCGTGAGTAAGTGACACCTGTCGGATTAGTTGGGTAATTGAGAAGGACAGCTTTTAGTTTGTCACCTTGTTCAAGAATAGCTTCTTCCAACATTTCAGGAGTCAAGATAAAATGATTTGCCGTAGTATCAATCTCAACAATCTCCGCACCAACAAGATTAGCTATAGGCTCATACCCAGGATAAGCCGGTGCTGGAAGCAAGACCGTTTCACCTGGTTCAAGAATTGCTGTTAGAGTTGCTGAAAGTGCTTCTGTCGCTCCAATAGTTACTAGAATTTCATCATCAGGGTTGTAACTAAGATGGTATTTTTCATGAACAAATTCTGCGGCTGCCTTTCTCAATTCAAGTAAGCCACTCATCCCAGTATAATGTGATTGGTTAGCATCAATTGCAGCCTTCGCAGCTTCTTTGACATGATCAGGAGTTGCAAAATCAGGCTCCCCCAAAGTTAATTTCATGATGCCAGGTACATCTGAAATAGACTGATCAAATTGACGAATCAATGATACTTCTATTTTGTCCAAATTTTTATTAAACCGTTTTGTTAAATCCATACCTATCTCCTCAAAAAATTATACCTCTATTATACATAAAATTCTGATGGTTTTCACACTTTTTATCAATTAACAAGTTATCCACATGTTGAAAACTCAGAAAAAATCGCCTAAACGAATAGCGTCTAGGCGAACTAATTAAAGACAATTAGCTGACAGTGTTGATAAGTCCTTGTTATTGACGTACTACTGAAATACGTTTCTGGATGTGATTGCCAGATTCAATTTCATCAATCATTGCAATTGCATAGTCAGCATAACTAATGATACTTTCATTCTTGCTGTTAAGAGTCAATTCTTCACCAGCTAAAATATAATCACCCGTTCGCTCACCATCAGCTTGAAAATCTCCAGCAGGACTGATGTAAGTCCATTTCACATCATTTCTTTCTCGGAGCTCTCCCAGTGCTTTTGCCATTGCATTTGCTAACGGTTTAAAAGCATCTGGAAAGTCAGCTCCCTCAGCAACAACTGCTGTATGCTCTGGATTCACATAAAGACTACCTGCGCCACCTACAACTAACAAACGCGTATCGCTACCACTTAATAGATCACTTAATTTAGCCAATGAAGTACTGTGTAACGGCAAAGTTTCTTCTGTCCATGCACCAAAAGCATCTACAACAGCATCAAAACTTTTAAGATCTTCTACTGTCAAATCAAATAAGTCTTTTTGAATAACATGTTGAGCAACTGTTTTATTATCTCCTCTAACTACTGCAGTAACATCAATTCCTCTATCAACTGCTTCTTTAACTATTAATTGTCCTGACTTACCATTTGCACTAATAACTGCGATTTTCATTTTATCTTCTCCTAGTATATGCTGTAATTATTTATGTTACACTAAAAGAATAGCACTCTTTTGGTGTAATGTCAATAGTTACAGTCTTTTCAGAAAAACTTTTTATAAAAAATTCATTGATTGCAAGAAAAAAGGCCCTTCTTCACTTATCATTCGACTATTGAAAAAAGTTATCAACAGTGATTAATTAGTAATTGTGAGCCTTTACTGTAGCAATTAATTTTGATTATTTAGTGAAATGAATTTCTCTGTGTCTAAAAAAATTCACACTACAAGATGTTTTCATTATATTTTGAGTTTTAAACAGTTTATTATCTAAAATATTATGAATATTTCTTACTATTGGATAATCCAAAACATATAAATGTCAAATAAGATATTTTATCAGTTTTTTTGCAAGAGTCGCGCCACGCCACCACTACCTCCTCTAACATATATCAAACTGACTGCTTTGAACTGCTGCAGTATTCTTCTACTCTTTACAAGATACACACAAATATATGCATAGCAATAAACAATAGTAAACCCGCTAGAAATTTGTCTAACAGTTACCTTTTAAGATACATCCTATCTTCAAATCTTCTCTAACAGGGTTACTAATCCCCAATAAATCTATTTCTATCAGATTAGTGAAACTAAAGTAATTCAAAATCTGAACAAATAAAGATGAGTGAAATTCTCCACCCATCTTTATTCTAAAACCTTGATTAGTTAAATAGTCATAAAAACAAACTAAGCTTATTTTTTATTTTTAGTATTACCTATTTCAAACAATGATGACAGTGGACGTTTCTCATGAATACGAGTAATAGCCTCTGCGATTAGCTCTGCAATCGAAATCTGTTCAATTTTATCAATTAAGTGTTCTTCAGGTAGGTAAATAGTATCTAAAACAATTAATTTCTCAATAGCTGATTTTTCAATATTTTCAAGTGCTGGTCCAGAAAGGACTGGATGTGTACAAGAAGCATAAACAGCAGTAGCACCCGCTTCAGCGAGGGCATCAGCTGCATGACAAATCGTTCCTGCAGTGTCAATCATATCATCAACTAGAATACATCTTTTGCCAGCAACATTTCCAATGATATTCATAACTTCACTGGTGTTCATCTTTGTTACACTACGGCGTTTATCAATAATAGCAATCGGTGTTTGAAGGAATTGTGCCAACTTACGTGCACGAGTTACTCCTCCATGGTCGGGACTAACAACAACAACATCACTTCCAACTAACCCGAGACGATCAAAATAGTCAGCAATCAAAGGGGCTCCCATCAAGTGATCCACAGGAATATCAAAAAAGCCTTGAATTTGAGCTGCATGAAGGTCAACAGTCAAAAGACGATCCACTCCAGCAACTTCAAGCATATTTGCTACTAATTTAGAAGTAATCGGCTCACGAGCACGTGCTTTACGGTCTTGACGTGCATAACCATAATATGGCATAACCACGCTAATTTTATCAGCACTAGCACGTTTAAGAGCATCTACCATAATCAAAATTTCCATCAAATTATCATTAACAGGTGAGCTGGTTGATTGTAAAATAAAAACATGATTCCCACGAATTGATTCATCAATATTAACCTGAATCTCACCATCAGAGAATTTTCGAACAGTTGATTTCCCAAGTTGAATGCCCATAGTTGTAGCAACTTTTTCTGCTAGCTCCTTGTTTGAAGAGAGTGCAAACAACTTTAAATCAGAATATGACATGATTTCCTCCAAAAAATTTATCCTATATCATTTTAACGTTTTTCTTTAATTTTTTCAATGAAAACTCAGAATTTAAAAAGAAGTAATTTTGCTGATAAAAAATAAGAGCCTAAGACTCATTTGTCTCAGACTCTTTTTTAATCAATTATTATCCGTAGATGTAGTAGACAGCTCCACCCCAAGTTGAAGCTGTAGGATTAAAGGTTCCACGATAGTTGCCAATAGCACTGTTTCCAGCATAATTAGCTTCCATAACTTGAATTGCTGTTGCACTTGTTACAGATGTTACATAAGCAACGTGTCCATAACCACCACCATCATATGGCCATACTGCTACAGAACCAGCGACTGGTGTAGTACCAACAGAGTAACCTGCTGCTTGTGCACTAGCAATCCACTGATTTGCATTTCCCCAGTAGTTACCAACCCATGATGCTAATGATTTAACACCCCATGTACATTGTCCAACAGGATAAGTATTAACAGATGTTGAAGGTGTTGGTGTAACTGTTGAAGGTGTTGAAGGTGTTGGTGTAACTACAGTTGTATTTGAAGATTGATTTGTTGTAGTAGGAGTCACAGTTGCTTGTGCTGTTGCAACTGAAGCAACATTTTGTTGTGCTGCTTGTGTAGTTGCTGCAGATTGTGCTGCCTGTGCTGCAGCAGCAGCTTGTGCTGCTTGCTCTGCAGTTTCTTTTTGTGATACTAAGCTAGCTTTTTCATCTTCAGCAGTAGCTAATTGTGCAGATAGGTTTAATTGTGCTACTTGCAACTCTGCTTGTTGTGTTGCTAAAGCTGCTTGATTTTCTTCTAAAGCTGCTTTATTAGCAATAACTGTATTAATTGCAGTTTGATTTTCTTTTTGTTTTTCTTCAATAACAGTTTTATCAGCTTCTTGTTGAGCTAACATTTTTTCATTAGCAGAAACAACTTCACGAACTGCAACAACACGGTTAATTGCATCTGAAACTGATTTAGAATTCAAAACTGTATTAATGTAACTTGTAGTTGTGTTACTTTTTTGAGCACTACGAGCTTGTTTCTTCAATGATTCGTTTCTAGCAACAATCTTGCTTGAGAGAGATTGAATTTCTTCACTCAATTTTTGAGATTGTGCTTCAAGTTCAGCATTCTGTGCTTCCAAATCAGCTTGTTGTGATTGAAGTGCACCAACTTGTGTTTGAATTGACGTTACTTGACTTTTTGCAGCAGCTTGATCTGCTGTTAAACTAGTGATAACAGTCTCTTGTGCAGCAATTTGACTATCATAATCTTCTGCATTAACTGTTGCAGCGGCTGTTCCAAGTGTGACACCACTAACAAGCACAGCTGATAAAATTCTTTTTTTCATATATAAAACTACTCCTTTTCGATAAGACATCTATTATTCTACCAAAAATTTCCCCAATTTATGTTACGTGATTATTACATTTCTGTTTTTTTACTGAAATTTATCGATCAAGATATACTTTTTTAAGAAATCTATAGAAAACAAGGTACATAAGTATATTAAAAATAAATGTTGGGGCCAAACAATACGTTATAAAATAAGTTAAAGTCATTTTTGTCATTCCATAAAAGTATGATATCAAATACCCTAAGGTATCAAATAAAAATATTAGAATAATAAAAATTAGAAGTGTTTGAAATATATTTAAAAAAAACTCTTTATTTATCTTGTTAATAAAAAAAACAAGTATTGGCAATATAATAGTAACTACACCTATTATATTTAAATAGTAAATATCAAAAATTAAACCTAGAAAAATTGAAGTACTGATTGCAAAAACATTGCTCTTATTGTGAACCAAGTACAACATACCTAATAAAAATAAATGACTTGTAAGAGCAATACGAAATGAAAAAAATGAATTTATTGCAAATGATATTTGACCATCAAACAATAGCAATATAAAAATCAAAAATACCAAAAAATACCTATTTTTTAAAAAAACCATCTTAATCACCAACAATCGTTACAAAAGAAATATTAGCAAAGTCTGCAGTTGGATTCACATAGATTTTGCTATTCAAACTATCAGAACTTGTTTCAACAGTCAAAACAGTTCCTACAGAAATATTGGAAACAGTCTTACCATCTAGTCCGCTAGTTACAACAGAGTCATCTTTTTCGATTGTTAAAGAAGAATTTAAATCAGTAATTAAAAAATAGTTCTCTTCAAAATTATAGGATTCGAGTAGACCATAAACATCTCCTGAGTTAGTAGAAATTTTTACTGGAATGTTAAATTGTGAACCACTAGACAGTAGAGAGATCGACGAGGTAGAACTATCAACTTCTGAAACAATCCCAATAGCACCTCCTCCTGAGAGAGCCAACATATTCTCTTTAACACCTTTATCGTTTCCGACATTAACAGTCAAAGTCTCATTCCAAGATACAGGACTTCTGACGATAGTTTTTCCAATTAGAGAAACTTTGGAAGAAAGGGTAGAAGACGCATTTATTTCATCACTCAAAATTTTGTTTTCATCACTAAGATTTTTTACCAATACGCTTTGATCATTCAGTTCAGATAATTGTTCTTTCAACTTTTTATTTTCAGAGTAGGTGTTAAGAAGATCCTGAACATTATCATTTGCAGATGAAACAAATCTAAAAGGCATAGAAATAATTGAATCAACTTTAGCAACAACTGTCCTTACAGGAGATGATATAGTAGAGATGACTGATGAATTTCTAAAAAGGAAAAACAGTAGCATCAAACTACTTAGCACCATCACTATTAAGAAGAAAAGAAAGCGTGATATTCTTAATTTTTTCATCTAATTACCCCAAATACTCAAAAATATAAAATAAAACGAGATATCAAAAGATAATCTCGTTTAAGATAGTACGGAGAATAAGGGATTCGAACCCTTGCGCCAGTTACCCGACCTAACGATTTAGCAAACCGTCCTCTTCAGCCTCTTGAGTAATTCTCCATTTTATATGGGCACGAGTGGACTCGAACCACCGACCTCACGCTTATCAGGCGTGCGCTCTA
>CAZPYI010000001.1:0-41575 GCA_964590305.1 uncultured Streptococcus sp. | reverse complement strand
ATTTGGTTCTGAGCCTTTTTCAAGCGCTTTACGCATGAGTAATATTAAGCAGTATAAGTATGATTGGATTTGGGAGAAGTCAAAAGTTGGAAATATATTTAATTGTAAAAATGCACCTCAAAAGAATTTCGAAAATATAATAGTATTTAGTGAAGGTACTATAGCAAATGGCAGTATTAGAAAAATTCCATACTTCCCTCAAGGTTTAATAAAGGTCGACATAAAAAGAAGTAATACCGCTAAAAGATCAATAAAAGGCACTATAAATGAAAGACCATCAAGATTAAACTCCAGCTCATATAAACAGAGCTTCACAAACTATCCAAGACAGATATTAAGATTTAACAATCAGCAAGGGTTTCACCCCACTCAAAAACCTGTAGCCTTGCTTGAATATCTTATTAAGACTTACACTCAAGAAGGAGAAACAGTTTTAGACTTCTGTATGGGTAGTGGCTCGACTATTGTTGCTGCAAAAAATACAAACAGAAGTGCTATAGGTATTGAGTTAGATGAAACATATTTTGAAATAGCTAGTGAGCGAATTTTAGGAGAAAAGAAATGAGCGATTTAATAAAGCAAGTGGGTGGGATTGAGAGGGCTAAGAATATTGTGAGCGGTGCGCCTAAAAATACTGAAATGTGGCGAGATATGGACTCTGTATGCAGTCCAAATGAAATACTTTACTACGTTTGGTTTGGCGGTGCTTTACTTGTATTTGAAGATGGCAAAGGATGGATTAAATCAATTTATCACGATGGAGAAGAATACATTCTTGATCAGTTGCAGGAATTAAACGACCTACGCCAAGCCATAGCCGACTACAATACAGACCATTGCACCAACATTGAAAACCATATAAGCCCTAGCACAAAGGTGATAGATAGATGAATGGTAATTTAGATCATAGAGAATTAACACTGATTAAACGTGCTGCTGAAGATGCTTGTCATGCAATGAATAGACATTACAAGCCGTTTATTGATGCAGTGGCAAAACCATTAATGATTATTTCACTGGTTGATATGGCACAATCCAGACAGGATGAGTTAGATCAAGCATACTCAGACATAGAAACCTTTGCTCAGGCACATCAAAGAGAGTGTGACATTAAGTTTAAGATCGCAAATGAGTTAAAAGAGAAAGACAAGAGGATTGCGGAAATTCTATCTGTGATTGCAAAAGCAAAAGATGGCTACTATGGGTTCTCTAAGGATGGAGGGGATACAGACAATCTTGTTTTTGATTTAGAAAAAGCTTTGCAATACAACTCATAACCAAAAGTATTTTATTCATAAAAATCTTTCATTAGTCATCGGTGTGGTTATTTAATAAGATAGCCATATCGAAAGGAGATTAAGAAATGCTAGTTAGCTTGCCAAAATGTAAAATCAATGAAGAAATTGATGTTGATTATGAAAATAACAGTGTTTGCTTTGCATTGGAATATGGTACTGATAGCGCATTATGTCACATCAAGTCTGCTGCGATTATTGAAGCATTTGATTGTTATGAGAGTGGGAGTGTTGAGAATGGTGTTGAAGTTGATTTTAAATACATGATTATTTCTGACTCACCTGTTTCAGTTGATCAAAGTGATTTTGATATTTTAGAAGGTCAGAAAATTGAATTGACTGAGTCGCAAATTGCAGACTTGAACGAGAAACTTAAAAATGAAATGGTAAGGGTATGAATTACTTATTCTGGATTTTAGTGGTAGCTGGAGCAGTATTTTTTATAATTCTTTTAAGTGATTTTAATTTCAAAATCAAACAGAAAGAACGAATTAAAAATTTAGAAAATCATCAAAGATTTTTTAATAAAAAATTTAAGAAGTGGTGGGAAATATGAGTGAATTAATTAGTGGTAAAGAGGCTTTGATTGCTTGGTTTTTTGATAACCATGATGTTCAGTTGAAATATAAAAATGAAGGGCATTGGGATATATTTGAGCTTGCTGAGGATTGTTATTCATTGGATGTTTTTAAAGATCATAGGTATGAATTTCGCCTCAAACCTCGCACCATCACTTTAAATAATATTGAAGTGCCAGCGCCTTTTGAGCCTAAACTCGATGATCGTTTCTTTTATATTGATGCCAATTACCCTGATGGATTTAATTATGGGTTTTGGGAGGGATCTTTAGAGGAAAAATGTCGAAGTCAATTCGGAACATGGCGCACAGAAGAAGAAATCAAACAAGTTGTTGATGCTTTAAGGAGTATTTTTAATGTCAAGAGATAATAAGTTAAGTCCAGCATATCAACAGATGGTTTTAATTAGATATGCAGAGTGGGCGAGTTTTAAGAAATGGAAAATACTTAGCGATAAAGTTAATGGTTTGGTGGTAGCTAAAAAGTTTGCAAATATATATCATGGTGGTGCATCGGTCGATAATATTTATGACTGGAATACTATTGAAAATGCAATTGAAAAAATGAGAATTGAAAATGGTAAGTAAATATATAATCGGTGGATCTTGCTTTATCATTGGAACTTTGTTTTTTTATTTTATTTTGAGAGGTGGGATGTGATGGAAGATTTGAAAATTAGGATTGATAGTAATTTGGATGAGCTTATTGAATTATTTTGTCAGTTGGGTTTTAAGTATTTTAATCATACTTGTTCTATTAAGAACTATCTAATATGTGAGTCTGGCAAGGTATTTTTTTGCAAACTCGATAAAAACTTTAAGGCTTCTAATGCAAAAGAAATCACAATAGAACAGCTTAAAGATATGGTTATTTTAAATCAGAATGATTCGAATGATGCAAACGTTCATCAAGAAGGTGATGTTCCTTGTTTGTATGATCTTTACTTAACCAATGATAAGGAATTGTATTTTTATCATTGCGGGAAAGAGAAATGGATTTTATCCAATCTCAACAACGATGAGGATTACTACAAATTATTAAAACCAATCCAAAAGGAAAAAAATGTGAAAGAATTTTTAAATCCAGATCAAGGGTATAAATTGGTTTGTTGTGAAGTTGGTGAAACACCTATTCCAAATAGTTGGATTAAAATTCCAGATGGTGCAAATTCTGCCTATTTTTATAGTGGATCAAAGAGCATAGAGTTTTACAAAAAAGATTTGTATTTTGATGGATATTATCTCAAATGGTTTTATTGTGATACTAGTACAATTACTGGCGATCTTGTTTGGCAACGTGAAAAAGTTGAGGTTGAAGATAAAAAACTGGATATCAAAAAAGTAATGGGAGAAGCTGAAATGTTTGATGCAAGTAATCGTGAGCATGGTCATTATTATAAAGATGTTAGCGGATTGAATATTATTGATCCATACATGGTGCTGAAGTTATTTAATGTGACCGATCCATGCTTACAGCATATTGTTAAAAAAGCTTTAGTTGCTGGTGGACGTGGATATAAAGATTTAGAGCGTGATTTGAAAGATATTCATGATACTTCTAAGCGAGCTTTAGAGATTAACAATATTTTGCATTGAGGATATAAAAATGGAATTAGCTTTGATATTTGCGTTATTGATGTATTTGCTACCAACTGTTATTGCGTTTTTTCGTGGTCATGGTAGCAAGTGGGGGATTTTTGCAATGAACATTCTGCTTGGTTGGTCGGTTATATTTTGGATGTGGTCTTTTATTTGGTCATTATCAAATAAGGGTGGAAGCGTAAACGTTAATGTAAATAATGTGATGAATAATAGGAATGGGTGATGGAAGTTAAAAGCAATGCTGCATATTTAAAAGATAAATATCCTAATTTTGATATTTATAAGTATACAGATGAATTTGATGGATCAATAGAATATTGGTCTGCTGTAAATGGTGAGGCAATAAAATTCAATTGGGATTGCATGACTTGGATGAGATCATGTTTAACTGAATATTGGGTAACTGAGTCATGTGTTAAGGTGTGATATGAGAGCAGCTAAGATTGACGCAAACCAAAATGAGATTGTAGAGGCGCTTAGAAAGGCTGGTTGTACGGTTCAGATTCTTTCGAGTGTTGGTAAGGGGTGCCCTGATATTTTGGTTGGCCGTGGTGGTGATAATTACTTGCTAGAAATTAAGGATGGTAATAAGCCAAAGTCGGCTCAGAAATTAACACCCGATCAGATTGATTGGCATAGTAAATGGAATGGTTCTGTTTATGTTGTTAATTCTATTGAGTTAGCTTTTACTGCTGTTGGATTAAAATAAAGGTGACAGAGAGATGAAGATAATTAAAAGGTTGTTTTGTTTGCACAGATGGGAATATGAGAAAGATCACAATGGTGATTTAATTAAGGTTTGTTCTAAGTGTGATAAGGTGAAAGAGTTATGAGTAAGATTAAGGTTGAAGATTTGCCAAGTTTTGATGCTTCTGATCATATAAAGACTGTAGAAGATGTTAGGGATTGGCTAGAAACATCATTGCAAGAAGATGAAACTATTGAGGATTTTAGGAATACATTGGATATTATCATTAGATCAATTGATAACCATATCAGTAAATTGAATTAACTTTTTTGGTGGGTGTGGTATAGTGGGTTATTGATCGAATCTGTGGGCGACACAGTGTAGGTAAAGTAGGCTGTTGTTATGTGTCTATATGCAACTATTCGCACGTTGCCGATCAATAACTAAGCCAGTGATTTATGCTGTATAGTGGAACAGGGATTCCTATTCGGTTATTGGTTTTGACCGCAACGAAAGTGTGGCAATTTTAGAGAGTGAATTTAATCCGAAAGAGTCCAGTTCTCCATATTTATATGCGCCACTGGTACAGGTTTGATTCCTGTTGGTTCACTCTACTAAAGTTAAATTCATCCGAAAGCACAAACTCGAAAGAGATATTATGGATTGCGAAGTGGATCAATGAAAGTGCAACCACTAGCCCTTAGATACAGAAGGCTTTAGCGCATAGATTAAATGCAAAGTGTATCAGTGTTATCACTAAGACTCGAAAGGGTCTTTTTTATTACCAAAAGTTTAGTGACTTATAAAAAAGTTTCATTAGTAGTGATGATAAAAATTTAATAAAATTAAGTAAATTAATGGAGGAAGTTATGAGTGATTTGAGAAGCAAGTTTGAGGAAATTTCAGAGATTAAGGAAACACTCCAGTGTGGTATTTATTATAATGCGGATTTAAATAGTTATAGCTCAGTAACTGGGGCTTCATATATATCATTAGCTCGCATAAACGGAGCATGGTTTGCATTCCAAGAGCGACAAAAGAAGATTGATTCTGTGATTAAATGGGTTGAGGATAAAAAGAAATCAATCCCACTTAGCGAATGGCATGGATACACAACAGAAGAATATGTTGATGCTGATGATTTATTGGAGCTATTAAATGACTGAGCAAGAGATTAGGAGGAATGCTCCGAGTGGGGCGACGCATTATAGAATGAGTAGGGTTCTTGAAAATACTGCAATCTATTTTAAATTAAATAATGATAAGTATAGGCAATTTGGTGCATGGGGCTGGTCAATAGAAAAGCCATGTGGAAATATTGAATTCAAACCGCTTTAATGCAGTTTTTTATTGTCTGTTGTTTTGTGGTATATTGTTATTTTAAAAGGAGAGTTTTTATGTTTGGTATGATTGATAAGCTTGAGTCAGTTGAGGTTAAGTTTGGTTCTGATAATGAACTAAGTGTTAATAAGGTTGGTGATTTATTTGAAGTAATGGCTTTTGGTGATCTTAAAGATGGGGCGCAAGGTTTTGGAATTAATTGTAATCCTGAAGAATTGAATAAATCTATTGAATTGGCATTAAGCAAGTTTAACTAAAATCTTATTGATAACAAGCCTGCCATGTGTGGGCTTTATTTTTATGGTATATTGAGGTGTGAATTTTTGGAGGGTTTTTAGGTGTGAGTGAATTAAATTTAACACCAAAGCAGGAAAGTTTCTGTCAATTATACATAGAGTTGGGTAATGCTAGTGAGGCATATAGACAATCTTATGATGCTGACTCAATGAATGAAAATACAGTTCATGTTAAGGCTAGTGAGTTACTTTCTAGCGGTAAGGTATCGGTAAGGGTTGAGCAGATTAGGAATGAACATAAGAAGCGCCACAACATTACAATTGATACTTTGCTACTTGAGCTAGAGGAAGCTAGGAAGATTGCATTAAGCCCGGAACTGGAAAAACCCCAAACGGCTGCTGCTGTATCAGCAACAATGGGTAAGGCTAAATTACTAGGGCTTGATAAAAAGATTATTGATATAACAACCAATGGGAAAAGCTTGAATAAACCATCATTAGATGTGAGTAAGTTATCAGATGAGCAATTACGAAATCTTGACAACATCATTGCACAAGCAAGTGAAAGCGGAGCTGGCACGTAGATCGTTAATTGATTTTGTCAGCTACACAATGCCGAACTTTCAACAAGGGTGGTTTAACAAAATCATTGCTCAAGAATTACAGCAGTTTTACTATGATGTGATGGCAGGGAAGCAACCACGGCTATTGATTCAAGCCCCGCCACGTTCGGGTAAGTCTGAGTTATTTAGTCGTAGGTTTCCTGCATGGGCATTCGGTAAAAATCCTGATTTACAAATGATCGCAGCCTCATATTCTGCCGACTTGTCTAGTCGTATGAATAGGGATGTTCAGCGCATCATTGATAGCCAAGAATACAGCGATATTTTCCCCGACACATCATTCAGCACAAACACAAGTGGCGTGGCGAACTCGAATAAAAACATCCGCAATAGTGAGATATTTGAGATTGCAGGCCATAGCGGTGCGTATCGTTCTGCGGGTGTTGGCGGTGGTATTACGGGTATGGGTGCAGATATTGCCATTATTGATGACCCTGTTAAAGATGCTAAAGAAGCCAATTCACAGACTGTAAGGGATAGCGTGTGGGATTGGTACACCTCAACCTTTTACACGCGGCTATCGCCAAAGAGTGGCATTTTGCTAGGTATGACACGTTGGCATGAGGACGACTTGGCAGGTCGATTGCTTGATGAAGCAAAGAAAGGTGGTGATCAATGGCGTGTAGTTTCATTTCCAGCTATTGCTGAACAAGATGAGGAATATCGTAAAGAAGGTGATGCGTTACATCCTGAGCGCTATAACACTGAACACTTAGGAAAGATTAGAAAGGCTGTAGGTACTCAAACGTGGAACGCTCTATATCAACAGCGACCATCCTCAAAAGGTGGTGACATAATTAAAGGTATATGGTTTAAACGTTATGGTGTTGCACCTAGATTTAAACGTATAATCATCACTGCTGATACAGCACAAAAGACTAAGCAACATAATGACTACTCTGTTTTAATTGTTGCTGGGCTAGCCAATGATGGCGGTATTTATATAATTGATTTGATCCGTGGTAAATGGGAAGCACCAGAGCTTGAACAAAAGGTTTCTGATGTTTGGAATAAATACCGATCAATGGGTGTTCATAAGGTTTATGTTGAGGACAAGTCAAGCGGAACAAGTTTGATTCAGAATATCCAGCGTAAACAAAGAATACCTATTCATGGTGTTCAAGTTGATACGGATAAATATACTCGCGTACTAGGTGTTCAAGGTTACATTGAATCAGGTTACATTTATTTGCCAAATGATGCAGAATGGATAAATGATTTTATAACTGAGTGTGAAGCTTTTACCGCTACTGATAGTCACAAACATGATGACCAAGTTGATGCGCTGGTAATGGCTATTGCAGAATTAACAAGCGGTGGTGTTTCTATGTTGGATGCTATGTGATGACTAAATTAAATGACGGCATTGTGAGTGCCAATAACTCACTGGGGGAACGTTCAGAAGCTAGAACGTATAAGCGAAATCGAAAGCTTACTGATAATGTTTTGGCGATCCTTTATGATGACAATTGGATTGTTAAGAAGTTTATCAATGGCAAGACTACAGATATGTTGCGTGTTGATCGTGAGATTAAAACTGATATTGGTGCAGACATTGACAAGAAGATTGAACAATTCTGTTTAAAGTATCAGGTGTTCACGAAGCTTGAGGAATATCTCAATTGGGGGCGCTTGTATGGTGATGCTGTAATATTTGCTGTAACTAAGATGGCTGGAAGTGGAGAGGAAGTAAACTACAATGGATTGCTTGACCTTGAGCAAGAGGAATTGGTTTCTTTTATTGTGTTTGATAAAACATCATACGTTCCAAGCTCAACAGTTATTAAAGATATTGCAAGTCCACACTTTGGAGAGCCTTACTCATACAAGTTGACGATTGGTGATGAGCAAGAGATCCACCATAGCCGTGTGTGTAGATTGGTATGTGGGCGTAAAACAGTTAAGAAAAAATTACAAGGTGGTCGCCAGTCTTATGGCGTATCTGAGGTTAACTCTATTTGGGATTCGCTTGTTGCATATGATACTGCTAAGACTGGTATTAGTGACATGGTTGAAGAAGCCAAGACCGATGTAATCAAGATTAAAGATTACAACGAGTCAATGGCTGACGGGCAAGAGGAGAACTTTGTTAAGCTTGGCTTATCCATGAAGACGGTCAAGTCATTATCTAACATGTTGATGATTGATCAGGATGCAGAGTGGGAACAAAAGGAAATGGCATTCACTGGTATTACTGGTGTTCTTGCCGATGCTCGTGTTGATGTGTCTGCATCATGTGCAATGCCTTTAATGCGAATGTATGGTCAAGGTGCTGGTGGTTTTGCTTCAGGTGAGGAAGATAACAAGATTTACTATGAAGAAATTAACGCGAGTCAAGAGAGATATGTTAGACCAGCTTGGAACTTCTTTGATGTGTTTATGCTTGATGAATTTAAGCAAGAGGATGAGAATTTTAATCTTAAATTCTTAGATTATGATTTCCCAACTATTCGAGATAGAAGCGAGAAAGAGCAAGCTGAGATTGCTAAACTTATCGTGGATACTCTTAAAGTCTTGTATGATATGGATGCGGTGGATGCGGTTCAGGTTGCATCTGAAGTTAAACTAAAAGGCTTGGTTGCTTCAATCAGTGATGCTGATATTGAGGCATTGAGAGCTATTGTGAATGATCCTAACTATGAGAAAGATCCGCAAGGTTTCACCTTCTAAACAGCTTGAGGTAATGTATCGCAGAGAGTTAAATGCTCTCTTGCGCCACATGCTTGATATTGCTTTGGATGAGCTTAGAGAGCCAGATCCAATTAATGATGCTTTGCCTGACTACTTTAAAAGTCTAACTGCAAAGATGAATAGAATCTTTGAAAGGTTGGATGCTTTAGACTTGTCGGGTATTGCTAAATCAATTGCAAGCCGTGTCACTGGTAGGGCTAATAAAACCAATGCAGACCGCTTTAACTCACAAGTAAGTGGTTCGCTTGGCATTGATCTTCAAGGTGCATTAACATCAAGTGGTAAGGCTGTACGTGATCAGCTTGATATTGATCGTGAACTGAATGCCTCATTGATCACCAACATGTCTACCGAGTTTAAGCAACGCATATCCACAACAATCATGACCAACGTTCAATCTGGTGAGAGAAGTACAAACTTGATTACTCAGATCAAAGAAGATTTTAATGTATCTGAAAGTCGAGCTAAGTTAATCGCAAGGGATCAAACATCAAAGCTTAATGGCTCACTTGTTAAGGTTAGATCTCAAGCGCTTGGTTCAAAGACTTATATATGGTCAGGTGTTGCAGATGAGAGGGAAAGAACAAGTCACAGAGTTCTTAATGGAATGTTGTGTAAAATTGACGACCCAACGGTATACAGTGATGATAATGGAAAGACATGGAAGAACAGGAGGAGTATCGGAGCAACACTTAATCACCCTACTGTTGACATAAATTGTCGCTGCAATATGTTACCAGTTGTTAATTTTTGATATAATATAAAAACAAATCCCAGAAATATTTGAAGTAAATCTGGGATTCTATCATTAGCATAAATTTGGGATATGCCATGAATTATAAACATTCTATATGTAGAAATTGCAAAATTCAATTTGAATATGTAAATAAAGGGAAAATCAGAGTTTTCTGTTCAATATCTTGTTATCGTGAAGTTCAGATAAATAACGGATATAAAAAAGAACTAAAAACTATTAGACCATTAGATTTTCTATCAAAAGCCAAGCTGGCTCATGGTGATAAGTATACATACTTAATAAATAGTGAATTATTTAGTAATGGGTATATAATCATAACATGCCCTGTTCACGGGGATTTTAAACAAAAGATACATAATCACTTAAAAGGTCATGGCTGTCAGAAGTGTGGATTTGAAATCACAAAGACAAAACAAGCGCTTGATCACAAGAATTTTACTAAAAAATCAATATTGGTACATGGAAATACCTATAGGTATCCAGAAGATAATGGGTATGTTAATTCAAAAACAAGTGTTGGGATTGTGTGTAATATACATGGGTTGTTCTTCCAAACTCCATCAAATCACTTGAAAGGGAAGGGTTGTAGGAAATGCGGAATAGAGAAATCGTCTGGGCTTTGGCGAGCTGATAAGTACATTAAGTTATGTGATGACTATCACAATGGATTGTCACGTCTTTATTTGATTAAGTGTTATAATGATACTGAGTCTTTTTATAAGGTTGGCATAACAACTAAAACTGTGAAAAATAGATTTAGAGGTTCTAAGTCAATGCCTTATAGTTTTGATGTGATATCCGAGATAAAGGAAAATGCTGGATTTATACATGGTCTTGAGCTTCAAATTCATAGACTTCTAAAAAAGTATAAATATATCCCGTATATTTACTTTGCAGGTAACACAGAGTGTTTTTCTCAAATACCAGAGGATATTTTGAAAATGATAAACACAAAATCCAAAGAACTTCAAATAAATCTTATTTGATTTACAGCCACCTTTCGGGGTGGTTTTTTAATGCATAAGAAAAAATGATAAGTATATTAGAATTATGAATTTTTATTTATTTTTATAATTTGCGATAATAATTATAACAAAAGGAGAATATATGAAAGATTTAAAAGAGTGGGTGTATTCAAAAAGAGGAAATATGAGCCGTCTTGCTGAGGCTTTGAATGTTACGCAGCCAGCAGTGACAAAGTTTTTTTCAGCAAAGAAAACAATACTTCCTATACGTCATGCTGAAGTTTTAATGAAGGCCACAGGATTACCAGCAAGAAGTATTTACCCTGAATACTATGATCTATTTAAAGACGTTGGATATGTTGATGAGGCTATAAGAAAACATGATGAGCTGGCAGATAAGGCAAAAAAAGTTATAGATGGGGTTAATGATTTGGAGAAATCATTGTTAGAGCTATCAGATAACTTTAACGAATTGATGGAATGCTACAAAGAAATTAACAACAGTAATTTAGATTAATATGGGTACATAGGAGGGAGATTATTATGATTAACGTTGTATATCTTGTGTTGGTTTTTGGTGTGAATAACGGTGGCGGTAGTGTTGCTATACCGCAAGCTAATATGAAGCAATGCCAAGTTAATGCTAATAATTACTACGCTAAATCAAGAGTGAAAGCAACTTATTGCATAGTAGGTGTGAAATGATAATTTTATTTAGCATGGTGCTATCTGCTTTATTGGTTTTAATTGGGAATATTTATTGGGTTTTACTTTGTAAAGTTGGAGAATTAAATGATCTATAAAACAATAACAGGCATTGAATTTAACAAAGCATTTGATGCGGTGCAATGGGCTTACAAGCATGGCTGTAAGGTTGGAATTTACAAGGGTGAAAAGTTCGTGAGGTGGTTGGTGTGAGGTCAAAGATAAGACCAACAAGAAATAGCAGACCAACCCATAAATACATGGGTGAACTATTCTTTATGAATGGTTCTAGTCTTTGGATTTGGAGTTGGAATTTAAACAAGTGGCAGACGTTATGGAAGTCATTTGACCATGATGAAATTGTATTATTATTCAAGAAAAGTAATAGATTTAAGTTAAAGAGATAATTAACTCATAACTTTTATTCATTAGTCGCAACAATTGAAAATTGGTAAAGTAAGGTTTTAGGAGGGTGTATGAAAATAGAAGTAGCAGAACTAACAGAGCAAGATAAAAAAGAAAGAAATCTACCGAAGGTTACTTTTAGTTTTAGTGGATTTAAAAACCTAAAAATCCAAATTAACGACCAAAATCCACTTGATGAGGTGGTGAGGGAGTTGGAGAAAAGAGGTTATGTGCTTATTTCCTCTGATCTTAATATGGAGAAATTCATTATAACAACCCATAAAGGTTATTATTGGATTGTTAGTGATATAAAAATAAATGCTGATTTTTTTAAAACAACCACCCTAGCCGAACTAAAGGAGATGTGATTGTGAGTAAAGATACATTTTGCACTGTTTTATTTGTTGGTTTGTTTTTAATTTTATTGATTGTAGGAAAGTAATATGAGCGAGTTTGATGATTTTTACAAACAACATGATGAAAATAATTATTCTGTAGAAGATTTTTCAAGACTTGCATTTGATGAAGCTTGGATAATTCAACAAGCCGAGATTGATGAGTTGCAAAGAAAATACGATGCAATGTATAACGCATTTACTTATTCTGATGACTGCCGAAAAGAATGGCATGAATCTTATATGCGCCTGAAATCAAGAATAAGCGAGGCATTAGATATGCTGGAGGGTAGGCAAGGAAAAGTTTTACTAGATGATATTGTGGACATACTAAAAGGAACAACCAATGAATAGTGAAGAAACATTAAGGGGGTTTACTCGATCCTACCTAGAAGAATGCTTTTCTATTGAGGATTGGGTTTTGTATTGGAAAGAAAGACCATTAAGTCATTTCAAGTCTGAAAAATCCCAAAAAACTTTTAATACTTGTTTCTCAGGTTGTTTAAAATAAAGCCCCTTTAATCGGGATTGGAGAAATTAAAATGATTAAAAACATTATTATATTTTTACTGTTATGGTATTCATTAATTGTGACTTTCGGTTGGTTTTTACAAAGAGCAATGTTTAATAAACACATAAGGGAAATCGAAAAGAATAAGGAAAATCTAAAACACGAAATCAGCCTCTAAATTAGGGGCTTTTTTTATGCCTTTAATATTGTATAATCAAATTTATTGATAAGAGGTGTTTTTATGTGTGATATTGAAGAAAGACTTGCAATGCTTGAGAAAAAGATTATTAGTATGCAAGATGTTATTGACAAAGGATTTCATGCTTGGCTTGAAGAAGAAACCAAAAGTCTATTCAATGAATAGTACAATAAGCGAAAGCTAGAAGCTAATGATCTATATAGAAATCTATTGCGAAAGGCTGACTAAAAAGGGTTTATATGAAACTCATAGATAAATCACTCAACAAGACAAAAGATGGTTTTGTAAAAGAGAATGTTGTTATTGCTCGTGTCGGATCAATGGAGTATTTAGGATCTGAGCTTGGAATGGGTTTAAAGCCAACAGATCTTCATGATGTTCATGTCACACCAGAAGAATTATTCTCACAAGAAACTATTGATTCTATTGAGGGGGTGGACGTTACTTTTATCCATCCTGATGCGCTTGAGATTACTATTGATGACTGGAAGAAATTAGCAGTTGGTCATGTTCAAAATATCTATCAAGAAGGTGATTATCTCAAAGGCACAATCTTTGTCAAAGATAAAGCTATCATTGATGAGATTGAAAAAAACGGCATTGAAGAAGTATCTTTAGGCTATGATAGTGACATAGTTGAAAAAGATGGTAAACTTATCAAGACAAATATTCGAGCTAATCATCTAGCAATTGTGCCTGAAGGTCGTTGCGGTTCAGCTTGTAAGATTGGTGATTCTAAACAGAAGGTAAAACAAATGGCTTTAAAACCTAAAAAGCGCTTACCGATTGCTGACTCAATTGCACTTATGCTTGGCGGTAAAACGTCAGCACAAAAAGCTGTGGCTCGCAAGATTGGTGATGCTAAAAAGAAAGTAGCAAGCGCTAAAACCCTAAATGATTCTGTCAAGAAAAGTTTAGCTGATGTTGAAGCAGTATTAAGCAATCCAGATGCAACCGATGAGCAAAAGAAATCTGCTTTAGAAAGCGTATCAACTGTATCGGATCAAATCACGCAAGCTATTGACATTCTTGATGGTGCTGATTCATCTGTTGATGAAGTCGAGCAAGCTGTTGAGGCAATCCCTGTTGCTGATGCTGCATTGCCTGAAGGTGTATCTATTCCTGAAGAATTAACAGGCTATATCTCTGAGCTTGAAACTGAGAGTAATGATGCTGTTGCTCGTGCTGATGAAGCTGAAGCAAAACTAACTGAAGCTAATGCAGAGATTGAATCTCTTAAGGCTGAATTGGCTAAACTTAAAGGTGAAGGCGAAACCACAACTGCTGTTGCAGATGCTAAAGCTCGTTTCCCTAAACTTAAGTTTGCTGATTCATATAAATCGCAGCGTGAAGTTCGTCAATCAATGCTTGTTCAAAAAGGCATTTACACCGATGCTTCAGCAGTTAAATTAAGCGATTGCGAAATCAATTCAGCTTATCAGGCTTTAACGGTTCGTGATTCTAAGCCTGTTTCTGATTTTGGTAAAAAATTAACTGACAATAAAGCTAATGCAAAAACAGCTTCACAACGATTAGGAGGTAAGTAATGACTTACTTTACAGAATGGGATGCGCCAAGCGGTATTTTTAAGGCTGGTTCAATCAAACGCGCGTCAAGCTCAAATGATAAAGTCTGGGGTGAGAAAAACGCTAGTACTGAAGACTTGCTGGCTGGAACATTTGTTAAGGTTAACCCTACTGGTGGCATTTTGCCTTTAGCTGCAAACACTGATGTTATTCATGGTATTGTTGTTCGTGGCGTATTCGGTGATAAGATCCCTGCATCTGAAACTGCTGATATTGGTCACTTCTCGCATGGTGATGAAGTTATTGCATTAGCTGTAACTGGTCAGAAATTTGCTCGCGGTGATAAAGTTTATATCGCTGTAACTGGTGCAAACAAGGGCAAGATCACTAAGGTATCTGCTGCGACAATCGCAACAAATTATTATGCAACTGAAGTAAGCGGTGACTTGGTAGCCATTACTCTTGGCTTTGCGCAAACTGTAGGAGTTTAAAAATGCCTTTAGAAAATGTAGACATTCAATCAGTTCTTGAGGAAGCTCTAACAGAACGTGATACAACTTTACAGGAAACTGTATTGCCTGAAATCAACATCGGTGAGGCTTTGCCTATTGATGACACTCTTGATTTGGCTGATAAGTTTGCTGAATTTGGCGTTGTGACTGTTGTTGGTTCTGTGAAAGACGGCATCATTGGTTACAAAACAAACTCTTTGCGTACTATTGATAGCGATATCGAGTGGAAAAAAGCACCTGTTGGCGCATGGGGTAAGGCTGCAACTTGGACTAAACAAGAGTTGCGTACTGTTGAGCGTTTAGGGCAAAATCTTGAAACAGTTAAGATTGACAATCTTTATGCCAATGCTATGGCTACCTTGCAATATGCTGGATACTTAGGTCATCAAGACATCAAAGGTCAAGAGGGATTATTAACAGGTACTGGTATTGATATCGCAACTGAAGCTAAAGGCATTGATGAAATGACCTCTGCTGAAGCTGTTACGTTTATTATTGGCTTGTATAAGCGCGCTTGGCAGAAATCTGGATACCGTGTTAAGCCTACACACATTGCTATGGATGCTGGCGATTACATGGAGCTTATGGCTAAGTTTGATCCAAATAGCTCAATCGTTGGTGCTGATATGCTTCCTGTATCTGCAATGGCTCGTATCCGTGCGGCACTTAAAGAGGCAAATGATGGTCAAGATGTTGGTTTGACCTTTGTTAAGATCCCTTCTAGTTATGCTGTTGGTATTGCTTCTGGTAAAACTCGCATGGTTGTTTATGTACATGATCCTATGTATGTGGAAATGCGTGTTCATATGCCTGAATTGCTTCCAGTTCGCCAACGCGACCTATTAACTTGGGAATCAGGTTATGAGTCTGCTTTTGGTGGTGCTATGTGGAAACAACCACAATCTGCCGTATACGCTGATTATAAAACAACTGCTGCTACGCCCTAAGACGGGGCTAGTTCCTAGAAAGGGACTAACACCCCAGAAAGGATTAAAGCCAAGTAAAGGCTAAACACAAAAGCACTGCGTAATGCGGTGCTTTTCTACATGAGGGTTTACATAAAACATATAACTTATATCTGTTGTTTTGATTATTGACTCATAACTTCTTTTCATTAGACGTATTAAGCCTGTCATTCTATGATTGGCTTATTCTTTAGGAGGAAACCATGAAAGTATTTATGTTTTGTATTATGACTTTGGCAGATGGCAATACAATGATTTATCAATATGCTGAATCATTCACAAGTAAGTTTGCTTGTCAAAATCAGGCACGCATTGAAGCGCAACACACAAGCAAGCCTAATCCAGATATGACCTCTGTGACGTTTGTTTGTGAAACTAAAGAAAATTTAAAAAATTATATTTGAGGTTGATATGCAATATATATTGATTAGGCTGAAACTCTTAAAAGGAAGAGCTAGGCTTCGCTACCTTAGAGAAAAAAGAAAGGTGATTGAGGGAATTATAGATTTCATCATATTAATAAAGAGCAGAAAATAGGATAAACTAAACCCATCACACGATGGGTTTTTATTATGACAAAAGAAGAAATGATAGCCAAGTTTAAGATTTGGTATCCTCAGTTTGCAGACAAGCCAGAATTAATTATCTCAATGGCTTATGATTTTGCTGATAAGCGCATTAAAGAGAGTGTGTGGACTAATCTATACGAGGAGGGTTTTCTCGCTCTAATGGCTCATACGGTTTACATGCGTACTGGTGGGAAGGATGGAAATCCTATTGATACAATTCCTTTGACTGCAACGTCTAAGAGTGTTGGTAAGCTATCTATTGGATACACAGATCAAGGCGCGACAAAGTATATTGATGCTGGAGAGTTTGCATTGTCAATTTATGGGCGTTTATATTGGGATTTGCGTTCTATGGTCAAACCAACTGGAAGAGTATTTTAATATGATTATACGCAACTCACACAATGGTGGCATTGCTGGATTAATTCAGCGTATGCGAGAGATTGGCAAACCCAAAGTTTATATTGGTGTTCCATCGGGTGGAAGTCGAAAGAAACGACGAAAAGATAAGCTAACAATCATTGCTAACAAGTATGCAACCAATAACGCGACAATACTTGCAGCGCACGAGCTTGGCGCACCATCTAGAGGGATACCCGCTAGACCTGTGCTAGTGCCAACAATACAGAAAAACTCTCAAAAATATGTTGATCTAATGGCGCAAGGTATTAAAAATGCCTTAGCCAATGGCACAGATCCAAATGTTGTTTATGAGAAGATCGGCATTGTCGCATCCAACGATGTTAAGGATTATTTCGTTAGTGGAGATTTTGCACCATTGAAGCAAAAAACCATTGATCGGAAGGGGAGTAGTAAGCCGTTAATCGATACAGGAGAATTGAGAAGCAGTATTACTTATGAAGTAAGAAATTGATATAATAATCGTGTGGCTAGGATAGCTTCCGAACATCGTGCAACCTACACGACTGCCACATTAATTTATAGGTATCAATGAGGGTTGAGATATGTTTGGATTTTTTAAAGATAAAGCAAAGAATGGATTATCTATTGGGCAAATCTATCGCCATATAGATGGCAATGAAAAATACCAGATACTTGATTTTTCAGCTACGGCCAATGGTCTATGTTATGTGCAGAATATAGAAACACTTGAAATAGGCAGATGCTTAGCTAGCTCCTTGGATAATGGATATTTTAAGAAAGGTGATCTAGTTGCAAGAGATTACCTAAAATCATCTCCTATTTATACGGTTTCTCGCATTGATGGCAACAAAGTATTTTGCAGTCACGATAGCAACACCGAAGAGTATTGTTTTTATTCTCATGACTTGAGAAAGGCTACGAAGAAAGATGTTAATCTTTTGGATTGCGTTCCAAGTGGAGCTACACACTACAGAGAATCAAGCAATGGTAAGATTGTTTATGCAAAAGATATTTTTAAAGAAGAATACGAGATGGGCTTATCTGAAACAATACATGTTATGTTGTTTCTGAGTAGTGGATGGGAGTCACTATGTCTGCTTGGTAGCGAGGTAGAGAACCTAAAGCCTATTAATCAATAAAATTATTGTGATTACAAGAGATAGTAATTAGGTGATAAACTAAGCCCTATCAATGATGGGGCTTTTTTATGCTTATAAATATATCCGAACTGCTAGACGATCTGCTATTTACCGAACCGCATGAGGTCGGCATCACGACACGAACTATTGTGAACGGCAAGCCTGTTGAATCGGTTGAATGGGTAACGATTAACGCCAACACTCAGCCGTTGGGTGACGAAGCATTACAACGCCTACCCGAAGCGGAAAGATTCAAGGCGCAATACCAATTTTTTACTAACGTGCGCTCGGTCAAGGTCGGTGACTACCTACGCATGAACGGAAAAAAATACCGTGCTGTAACGGATCAGGATTTCGACAAATATGGTTATGCCGACAATATCTTTATACTGTATGATGGTGTTGAAGATATGAAAAATGGTGGCTTTAAGCTTCCTTATGGGTGATTTATGCCAATAGTTATTAAACAAGATTTAAAGAATGTTGATATTCGATCATTGATTTCTGATCTTATGAATATTGACATTAATCATGTGATGGAATTTGGCAGACAGCAAGACGTTTCAGCTATTCCATTCTTTGTTATGGTTAGACTTCAACCATCTGCTAGACTTGGTAATTACAAGAAATTTAACAAGTCTACCGAAGTCAGAAGAATTGAAGGTCAGAGAGAAACTACCGCCATTATTTCTTTTCACGGAAACAATGCTATGACTATGGCTGAATTCACTCAAGAGTGCTTATATACAGAGCAATCTAAATATTTATTTGATAGAATAAAGGCTGGTTTAGTTAATATTACGCCTGTGCAAGATTTAACGATTCCTTTCGGTGGTGGCTATGAAGAACGTGCTGAATTTCAAATGATTCTAAGCCATGACTTTATTATTGAACATGAACAGAATAGAATAGATTCTGTAGAAATAGGATTGGTATTAAATCAATGAGCATTCCATTAAATCGACATATTCGGGCTTCATTCCGAAACGTACCGCGCGCCATGTCAGTGCGTGATTTTACTGTGCCTGTAATTCTGACACATAAGTTTAATATGGTCATGACTAAAGGTCGCTATGTAACTGTTTCATCTTCTGATGAGGTCGGGCGCTTATTTGGCTTAGACTCAGAAGTTTATGCAGCTTCTAAAATGGCATTTGGCGCGGCAACTCCACCAAGTAAAGTTATGGTTGCTTTATGGAACAAAGATGGCACATCACAACCAGCTACAGCAAACGCAATTATGGCAACACAGACGCCAGCAATGCTAATTAGCTTTAATAACCTATTTAACTTCACGATTACATCTAATGAAGTTACTGAAGTTGTTAATGCTGATTTGTTATCTGCAACACTGGCAAACCATGCTGCCGTTGTGACTGCTTTAAATGCTGCTTTGGGTGAAAGCTCAATGTTTGAGTTTGCGCTTAACGATGGTAAGTATGTATTGCAAGCTAAACTTGAGGGACTTGATGTATCAACAGATAACATCACAGTTACAACAAACTTTGGTCAAAATATTATGAATGCTACTCGCTTGGCATCATCTTATAATCCTGTTGTTGTTGTTGGTTATGAAGCTATCACAGGTAAAACAGAGTCTATTGCTCGCGCTTTAGTTGATCTTACTGAATTAACGCAAGATTTCTATGGTGTATATAATAGCGAAGTAATGACTAACGATGAATTGCTAGAACTTCATGAGTGGATTGTTTCAAGCGAGTTCCAGCGTATCGGTGCTTATACAGCTACCAAAGATAGCGAAATTGAATATACTGAAGCTAACCCATTATATAAGATTGCTAAAATGAATAGCGGTCGTATGATGGCACAATACAATAAAACTGGTCAGAAACATGCTGTTGTTCAATTGCTTATCCAAGCAACGTCAGTCAATTGGGCTGGTTCAAATACAGCACAAACTAACAAGTTTAAGCAACAACCACTTGTTATTTCAGATGCAAATGTCACTACCAACATTGCTGACAAATGTGATGCTTTAGGTATTAACTACTACACCGATGTTCGCTCTTACAATATGGTGGCTGAAGGTGAAATGCTTGGCGGTGAGTGGATTGACGTAACAGTATTTAAGGATGCTTTCCTTGATTACATTCAAGTTGAGGCATTTAACTATATTGCTCGCAATAATGTTCCGCAAGATGATGATGGTCAACAAGCTTTAATTGGTGCTTTGCTTATTGTTGGTGCTATGTTCAATCGTAACGGTTCTATTTCAACAGGTACTTGGACACTTGCACCTATTGGTAATCTTAAAACTGGTGATTATGTGGAAGATGGCTATTACTTCTATAGCGATCCATTTGCATTACAAACAACTGCTGACCGTGAAGCGCGTAAAGGTATGCCAATCAATGTGGCGTTAAAATATTCAGGATTTATGCACTCTGCTGATATCCTTATTACATTAAATCAATAAGGGGTGAGAAATGATTTATTCACATAGTCGCAGTCAGATTGTAATCAATGGTCGCACCATTACTGGTTGTGATCCTTCAGCAGGGAGTTACAGTCTTGCCCCTGCTGCTGATTCTGGTGCGTTCACTGGATCTTTTGGCACAAACATTTGGGTAGATTCTGGTTCAACAATTGAAGTTTTAACTTTAACCTTATTGCAAAACCATCCTGATAATGGATTTTTGCAAAAGTTATTTGATGACCAGAAGTTAAACCCAAGCATGGATAACGTGATCCAACACAAGTATAATGACCCTATCAATGGTGACGAAATTGTTGCTACTGGTGGTCGAATTGTTAACGGTGGCACATATGCGCGTGGTACTGCTGCCAATCCTAACGCTTGGATTATTCATTTCCCGAAAGCTATTAAGAAATTTAAGGATCAATAATAAATGTCAATTCAGCATTTAATTAATTCATATACTCCAAAGACTCGTGATGTAGTTTTTGGAGTTAAAGATAAATCGGATGAATCTGGTCAAACTTTCCTTGAAGAACACTTAAAGGTTATCTTTGTTGAAAATGGAGATATGGAGCTTTCAAAGTCTAAAGCATTTGAATTACTTAACTTGCTTGATGGTTCATTAAAAGCAAAAACAGTTAAGCGCAAGAATGAAGAAGGTAAAGAGGTTTCAGATATTGACCTTGATTTAGATTTTGCAAAAATCATTGGCAATATCAATTCTTCAGCAATGAAATCTGTTGAGCAATTCATCCTGAAAAACTGTAAGCTTTTCTTAAAGCATGATGGAGAATGGCTACAAGTTGATACAGCTAAAAAGGATGAAATTAACTATGTTTTTAATCTTCATGCTGATCACTATCTAAACTTCCAGATGGAAGGCATCAAGTTTCATTTTGTAAAGTTTTTGCCAAGTGGAACAGGATTGCTAGCAAACTTGGCAAACAAAGCGGTCAACAAAATGCTCATAGAGAAGCCAGTGAATTAGATGTTAATTGGTTTTTATGGACTCCAATCTTAAAGGGTTACTATACATTATCAGAGGTTAAGACTGGTGTAGTAACTCTTTACGATGCGCTTGATGCTCACGAAGCAATCCTTGATGTTCAAGCGGAAGAAGATTCGAGAAATGCTGAGTTAAACAATAGAGGATAAAGCCTTGATTTTAGAAGAATTTTTGGTAATGCTTGGTGCTGAAACTGAAACTGAAAAAGTAAAGTCTTTCGGTGACGCATTGACAAAAGTTGCTAGTATCGGGGCTGTTGTTGTTGGTGCATTGAAAGCAGTTTCTTTGGCAGCGTGGAACTTTGCGGATAGTTATATTCGCAGAGCTGAAGAATTAAGCCAAGCCAATAGTGATTTATTTACTATTACAAAAGACCAAGTAGAAATGTCTAAGAAGTATGAGGAGGGCATGGGTAAACTTGGCAAGATAATCGAAAGCGTCAAGGTTAAGGTGGCCTTTGGCTTCCTTCCTACTATGATGGAGATGGTAGACACTTTTAATGAATTTCTTGATGCCAATAAGGATCTTATTGCAAATGGCATCCTTAAACTTCTCGATGCAATAAGCAAGATATCTCAAGTAGTAAACAATACGGTAAGATTTATTGTAAAAGTCATTGAAGCAACAATAGGATGGAAGGGTGCTTTAATTGTCTTAATTGGCGTCTTTGTTTGGCTGAAAAGAGCAATGCTTCTTGCATTTGTCACCAATCCTATTTTTTGGGTGATTGCTGCAATTGGCGTATTGCTACTGCTGATTGACGACTTCATGACTTACCTAGATGGTGGTGAAAGCCAATTCGGTGAGTTCTGGGGTTCAATGATTGGATGGGTTAAGGACAATGAGGATGCTTTGCGCTCATTATGGGAAATGCTTAAAACAGGAATAACGTATCTTGTTGAGTTTGGAACATATGTGACTAAGTACTTTGGTGGTGCTTTCCTTGATTCACTTCAAGTAATCATGAATGTATTGCAATTAGTTTATGGTTTATTCACTGGCAATACTGAGCTAATGAGTGAAGCATGGTCAAACATGATTGATAACTTAATATCAATGTTTAAAAACTATGCAATGTTATTTGAGCCAATCGCAAGATTAATCACTACTGCAATGACTAAGGCGTGGGATGCAATTGTTTCTTATGTGACAAACAAAATCACACAACTTATAAGCGCAATCAAAGGATTTGTATCTTCTATTAGTGATGCCTTAAGCAATGTATTTGATATTGTTACAGCTCCTTTTGCTCGCGCATTTGACTGGATCACAAATAAGTTTAGCGGAATTGGTAGCTTTATTAGTGGTGCTGTTAATGGTGCAAAAAGTTTAGTTGGCGGTAGCGCTTCATCTGTTTCAAATAACACCACAAACAATGGTGGCAGTGTGACAATTCATGCGCCTATTAGTGTAAGCTCTAATGATCCAGTGAGAGCTGGTCAAGCAACTCAAAGCGGTTTAGTTAACGTATTGAATACAGCGCAAAGAAATATGAGCAGTGGGGTTAAGCTATGAGTTTTTTAAATGATTTGGTTGGCTTTAAATCAAAAGTCACACTAAGTCACTTTTCAATCGGTGGCTTCACTCTTGATGCCATCGTTGAGGAATCTTTCGAGGCTTCAGTTACATTAACTGAATCTGCTGTTGAGTCTGGTGCAAGGCTTTCTGACCACAAGATCAAAAACTCTCGAACTGTTGTAATTCGTGGAACAATTGTGAACTACGATATTCAGGATACTTTTTCTGAGGTTTTCCCACAAGTTGATGAGCTTTTAAATAGGTTTGATTTACCTGTTGGGATAACCGCAGTTACAGCGTATACACGAGCAACGGTGAATAGGTATGCTGGCAAGGTTAGAAAGTACCTTGGTGCTGCTGATCGTGCTTATAGTGTATACAGCAAACTTGGTTCGATTAAGTCAATTACTGATATTCCATCACTGCTAAATGACAACTCACAAACTGATGATCGAATTACGAGGATTAAGAACACTCTTGAGGCTTTATGCTTTAATGATGAGTTTTTAACAATCTCAACAAGTAGCGGTCAATATGTTCAAGCTTCATTGCTTGCTGTTAGTGTGGTTAGAGTTGGGAATAGTGCTGATGTAATGATTGCATTTCGTGAAGTTCCGACCTTTGAAGTTGAAATGGTTAGCGGTATTAATGCGGTTATCAAAGCACCAGTTAAAAAAGCAGAGGACAAGAACAAGCCATCTACAGAGAATAAGGCTGAAAAGCCAAAGACTCAAGCGGCTAAACCCCAGAACAAAGGTAAGACACAACCGCAGAAATCCAATAAATCTAGCGAAAGTATGATTGTATGGGGTCGCAAGCAGATCACAGGAAAATAACTATGGACTTATATCCTTATGAAATCCCAGTAAACAACTACCCGAACCAAGTACAGAACTTTGAGTTCATGGGTTACAACTTACAATTAACCTTGCTGTGGAATGCTGTTGGCCTATCATGGTCATTTGACTTGTATGACAATATTGCTGGTGAATATATTGTTCAGGGTGAGGGATTGTCAATTGCAATGGCATCCTTATATTATAGTGATCTGCCTTTTGTTATCATGATGACTGACAATATCGGCTTAGGTTTTGAAACAGTTTCAATTGATGAAATGGGTGATAGACTAGGTATCAGTATAATGAGCGCAGAGGCTTATCAATATGCAATTCGGCAGACTTCTAACTTTGACGGTTGGGAACAGAAATCAAGCTATTCAGATAGTTTATGATGAGAGGCTTGATCAAGCGCCAACGATCAATGCTAATATCAAAAAAACTAATAAGTCAGAGCCAAATACGTGCAGTATTTCGATAGATAACCTATCGGAAACTGTGCGCAATAGGATCTCATCAAAAGAATTTAATCTAGTAAAGCTTGATGTTGGTTGGTACGGTGAAGAACTTAAAACCATCTTTGTTGGATCAATCGACAAGTCAGAGCATATTCGTGTTGCCGAATCCGCAACTACTACGACAAACCTTGAATGCGGTGATGGTTCAGTTCAATATAGCGAATCTTATTCTAAAAAAACCCTTCAGAAAGGCATGACTGACAATCAAATTGTTCAGGAAATAATTAAAGATATGCCCGAAATAACAAAGGGTGCAATGGAATTTCCTAAAGATCGTGTATTACCAAGAGGTAAAACTCTAATGGGTAATAGTCGGGATGAGCTAACAATAATTGCAAATAGAAACGGCTGTGACTGGTCTATTCAAGATGGTCGGCTTGTATTTGTTCCAACTAATAAAGTTTTGCCTGACTCATACGGATTCTTATTATCTCAAGATACTGGAATGGTTGGATCACCTCAGAAACAAGGTGATGGCGGATTATCTGTTAGAACATTCCTAAACACATCAATTTACATCAATAGTTTAGTTTGTGTTAAAAGCATAATTAATGACTATAATGGAGATTATAAAGTGACTGCATTGGAAATTAGACTAAGTACAAGAGGTCAAGACTGGCATCAAGTACAAAGTTTAGTTGGTGGTAATTTTCAGATCATAGAGAAATCATAATGGATGCAACACAAACAGAACTGCTTGAGTCAGCAAAAAGAAATGCTATGGTTGATACCCGAGTATCATTGCCAGCAAAAATTATTTCTTTTGATAAATCGACAAAAACCGCAACCATCGAAATATGTATGCAAATGGTTTTAGATGATGATTCATTTGATAACTACCCTCCTTTAGTTGATTGCCCTTGTGTTTTTACTCGCGGTGGTGGATTTCATGCAGTGCATCCGTATTCTGAAGGTGATAGCGGTTTAGTTTTATTCTCTGATCGTTGTCTTGATGGTTGGTTCGAGAGTGGTAAGACTGCGCCACCTATGGATTATCGTATTCATTCTCTATCTGATGCTTACTTTATTGGTGGTGCTGATCATCTAGGGGATGTATCCCCTATTCTTGATGGGGCAATGTTTATTGGTAGAGATGACAATAGCGCTGGATTGCAAATCAATGCAGATGGATCATTAATACTTAAAGGCACATCACTTGTTATTCAGCCGCCAATCACAGCTAATGCACCTATTGTAGCACTTCAAACAATAGAGGCTACAGGTCAAATTACTTCTATGGGTAAAGGTCTTGGAAATCATGATCATGGTGGTGTTGAGCGTGGCAATAGTCGAACAGATCCGATATAGGGCGATATTATGAAAGTTAGAGGAATTGATGAAAGTCATGATTGGAAGTTTGGATTTAATGAATCTGACTATAGAGAGTTTAGTGAAGCAGTAAAGCAAAATGTCTTGACTGCTATTCTTGAAGTGAGAGGAGATTGGTTACTTGCGCTTGAATCTGGTGTTGATTGGGTTAACTATTTAGGAAGATCAAGGAATCTAGCATTGCTTGAGGCTGATCTAAAAAGTGCTGTACTTGGTGTTGATGGTGTTTTCCGTATTGATAACATGTCTATTGATTTAAATATGGAGAGACGAGAGGCAACGATCAATATAGAATATACTGATATTTATAATGGCAGAAATTCGGTGAATGCAAATGTTAACAATTAATGATAAAGGTGTATCAGTACCAAGCCTAGATGATGTTATTGAGGATTTATCAGAAGGCTATAAAGATATTTATGGACAAGATATCGTAATCACTCCAAACACACCAGATGGTCAGCGTATCGGTATTGAAGCACAAGCTCGCAAAGATGCTTATGATACATTAATTTATGCAATTCAAATGCACGATCCGCAATATGCTGTAGGTAAGTATGCAGATATTATTGCGAAGCTGACAGGAATTAAACGAGCTGCTGGAAAGTATACGATTTCACCAGATGTTAAAATTACAGTAGATCGAAATATTAATATTGCTGCTGGTGCTGTATTCACCAATTCAGGAAATAATTGGATTCTTGATGATGCAACCTCACTGCTTACTGGTGACAACTATGTAAACTTAAGATCAGAGTTTTACGGTGTTGTTCCGCTTCCTGTTGATGCTTTTCTCGAACCAGTCCAGATTGTTGCTGGCATGAAACTGGTCACAACCACCAAAGGTATTATTTCTGGAAAACTAGGACAATCAACCGCGTCATTAATGATGGATCGTGAAAGAAAGTTAGCAATTAACAATACACATGACCGCGAAGGAATTGAGGGTTCATTACTTGATCTTGATGGTGTTTTTGATGCTGTTGTATTGGAAAATAATACCAATGTAACTGATGGTGATGATGTTCCAGCGCACTCAATAAATGCAATTGTTCTTGGTGGAACAGATGAGGATATTGCAACAACCATTCAAAAGAAAATCATAGGTGGTGGTTGTGGAACATTTGGATCAGAGAGTTTTGTATTAACTAATTATCGTGGAAGAAATAGAACTATTAATTTTGACAGACCAACAATTAAAGATATAGTTGTTGTTGTTAATGTAGTTCGTGTTCGCTCTGGTGTTGATATTGATGTTGACAAAATTAAGGATCAAGTTTCATCTAAGGATTTTAAAATAGGTGAAAGCGCTTTAGCTGGTCGTCTTTATTGTATACAGAATGATGGGACATTCTATGTTAAGTCAATCACTGTGGATGGTGGTGAATCTGTGGTTGTTGGTGTTCGTGAAAAGGCAAATATACCACGCTATAACATCACGGTGAACATTGTATGAAGTATAGTGACTTAATTATTTGGCAATATAAGCTACCCAAAGCAATAGCTGAAATCGACATGAAGTCTAAATTTTGGACTGATTTCATGGATGATTGCCTAGAATTTATTGATATGTGGGATATCGACAAGGCAGAAAAATATTCACTAGATGTTCTTGGTAGAATATTTGGAGTAAGTCGAACTTCTGTTTCAATGACCGAAAAAGAGTATTTCACATATTATGAAAAAACTGGCGGATTAGGATGGGGTAAGGGTAGATGGTATATTGATGGTGAGGCATTTAGGGAAACTATTTTACTTGAAGATAGTGAGTTTAGATTTCTAATTAAAGCTAGAATCTGGAAGATATACCAAAATCCATCACTAGATTATATAACGGATGCTTTGCAAGATCTCACAGGGCAAGATGGATTTGTTATTGATAATAATGACATGACTATGAAAATATTCTATGGAAGTGAAATTGACTTAAATAGCTTTGTAAAATTTGCTATTGAGAACCTTGATATACTGCCAAGGCCTGTGGGTGTGATGTATACTTATGAGCAAGCAAGTACTAAATATTTCGGATTTGATGGTGAAGAATTTGACAACAATTATGGTTTTGATATTGGGAGGTTCATTGACTCATGACAGTTTATGATTTTAATTTTAAAAAGCCGTTTGCAAATGGCGCTAATTCAAGTGAGATACAACCATTCCCAGATGAAAATCGCGGTTTAGGTATTGCATTTGTTCAAACTGATGGAAAACCAGAAATGAAAGGCTTGAATGGTCTTTTCAATAAGATCACTAAGGCGCTACTTTCTGTAAGGCAAAATGGTTTACTTGGATGGGTTAATGATATTGAGTACATTCAGGGTGGTTTTGTTGTTGAGGGTCGGAAGCTATACCAAGCCAAAGTAAACAACACAAATCGAAAACCATCTGAGTCACAAAGTGATTGGGAATTATGGACTAATGCTTCAAATATCTCTGTTGATGCTAATGGAAATATCTTAAAAAATACAGACATTGAAGGGGCGTTTACACTAAAAGTAAATGATGCAACCACAACTGTTAAAGGCGTTGCTAGATTTGCAACTACTACAGAGGTTGCAAATAAAAGCAATGTAAGCGCCTCGGTTACGCCATCGAATGCCGCCGCAATTGCACAAAGTACAGATTTTTGTGTAAACCAAAGTCCAGTTGATGTCACATCGTCTCGATCATCTGGAGTGACATACCAGAACAATTCACCAAAAGGAATAACTGTATACATAAGTGTTAGAGATTCTGGAAGTTCTAGTCCGTTTATGGCATATATAAATGGATTTTTAGTCGCCAATCTTACTGATTTATCTGGAGGTTCTAATGGCTGGCAATTAATAACCCTTATTGTTCCTGCTTATTCATCATATCAAGCAAACTCTTTTAACAATCCAATCACAAGATGGGTAGAGGTTTTATAATGCCAACACAAAGAATTGATCCAAAAGTAATATTTGCATCAAATGCGCCAGCTATTGATAAGCCACCTGTTTTTGGTGATAAAACTAAAGGTTGGGATGTATCAAGAAAAAATAATGGTCGCCCTAAAATCCCACAAATGAACAAGGTTCAGCAAGATACCGACCTTAAAATTTTGTGGCTCAATGAAAATGCTGTACTGCCTTATGATGCATCCATTGATTATCCTGATGGTGTTGTGGTTCTAAAGGATGGCGAGTTTCAACAAAAAATAAGTGAGGGATGGGTTCCTTTTAACAAGTCAAAACCATACATTTTGGAGTACTACAAGCCCGGTGAATCATACCCTGTAAATGCTAGAATAATGCTAGATAATGGTGATATAGTTAAGAATACCATTGCTGGAAATGCAAACAATCCAAATACTAATATGACTGGCTGGAAAAGCTCAAAAGAAACAAGTGCAACCAATGTCATTAATAGTGATGGAAAAACCCAACAACAAGTTAATGATCTTGTTAAAAATAAGACAATGAGTTTTCTTGATTTTGGCGCTAAAGGTGATGGAGTTGCGGATGATAGCGTTAGCATTGGACTTGCTGCTACGTGGTCGTCGATGTACCGCCGAACCGTATCAGGAAATGGACTGTCTTATGCATGTAACAACGTTATCTTTGATTCTTACTGTAGTTTTGAGAATGCAACATTAGTTCAAAACAAACATGACACTGATTTAATCTCTGTTTTAAGCACAACAACAGGTCGAGACTGGCTGATTGGTTGTAGATTTAACAACATAACCATTAACGGAAAACGAGAACTAGCAACAGGAATCAAGGTTCAAACTGCTGCTGAAGATGGTGGTAGACACGGTATTCGAATTCGCAGACCAGTTCGAGATTTCAAGATTACCAATTCAAAAATTACAATGTGCGCCTCAGATGGAATTATGATATTCCCAGATCTTTATGGTGGTGGTTTTGTTTCATCTGTTCAAGATTTCTGGGTTATTGATTGCGATATAAGCTGGAACAGAAGGCACGGTGGATCGAGTGATAGAACGGATGGACTATATGTTATAAATACCCACTTGGATAATAACGGTAGATATTTAGCTGGACACAAAAACGACCCTATAACACTTGGTACGCAAGGCGATAAACCAGTAGGTATGGATTATTATTATGGAAATGGTTGGGATTTAGAGGAATACGATCCAACAACAACATCGAATACTATTAGATTTATAAATTGTACTGGTATTGATAACGCTAAAGGTGGTCTATTATTCTTGGCTTACGCTGGTGCAACTGCTGTTAACCACGATATACAAGTTATTGGTGGCCAGTACAACAAAGGGGTTCTAAACTCACAAGACAACAGCGCCATTACAATTACACCAAATGAAGTTAGCAATACATCAATGATATACAAAAATGTAATCATTCAGAATGTTGAAACCACTGATGTTGTATTGTTGCGCAACGTAAGTAACTACATTGTAACTGGAACGGCCTGCACATTAACCGCAGTTGAATATGCTCAAGGGTACTATGACGGGCTAGTTACGGCGGTGAATAGCACCTCAACATCAAAAAATGTTCAGTATTTTTCAGCCCCGCCTGACAAGTACACCTATAACCAGCAATTCAACGTAATAGTCGCTAAAGACATGAAAGCCACGGCTTACGACTCGACCTCGGCTGGCATTGTTCATAAAGATAATTATTGGTTAAATGGCGCTCAAAAAGGCTCTGTTATTGCAAATATCAAGCCATCTGATAGTACGGTTTCAATTGGCTTCAGAATGGATGATGTTAATGAGCATTTGCGAGTTGAGACTAAAGGTTGTACATTTAGGAACAATTCAACCCTAATGCCAGTTAATAATGGTGAGCTTGTTATTGCACCTTTAACAAACACTCAGGTAGTTATTCGATTTAAAGGGAGTGATGGAGTTGTTAGAACTTCAGCGCCAATTACAATTTCATAGAATAAGCCCTTCGGGGCTTTTTTACTTTTCCCTAAAAGGTGTTATTATTTGTAAAACTGATATAGGTGATTTAAATTGGATTTCATCAACTGGAAAGAAGTTCCGTTACTAATTTACGTTATATTGCTTGCTTTTCTTGGTGGTATAGTAGCAAGCATTGATGAGCAGCGTAAGGATGGTAAAACTATGCCTCTTTATAAAAGATTTTTTACGATGATGATTAATGGTGTGGTCAGTGGTTTCGCTGGCTTGCTTATGTACTTCCTGTATACATTTGTTGCTCAAACAAATGAATCCAGCCCTTTCATGTATTTCCTAGTTGGTGTAACTGGTTGGCTTGGTGGTGGTGCAATGGATTTCTTTATAGCAATTTGGAGAGCTTTTATTAAGGCTCAGAAAGGTGGTAAACAATGAATACAAGCCAAACAGGTATCAACCTAATTAAAGGTTTTGAGGGTAAGCGTTTATCTGCTTATGATGATGGCGTTGGAGTGTGGACTATTGGATACGGAACAATCAAATACCCTAATGGTGTTCGAGTAAAAAAAGGCGACACTTGTACCGATACACAAGCTGAATCATATCTAAAAAACGATTTGGTTAAATTTGAAAGTGCAATTAACCGTTTGGTTAAAGTTCCGATTAATCAAAATCAATTCGATGCCCTATCTTCTTTTACTTACAATCTTGGTGAAACTAATTTATCTAAATCCACCTTATTGCGTAAATTGAATTCAAAAGACTACAAAGGTGCTGCTGATCAATTCCTTGTTTGGAATAAGGCAGGTGGTAGGGTTTTGACTGGATTGGTTCGCAGACGTGAAGCCGAAAGGAATCTATTTCTAAAATGATCTACATTCTTAAATGGTGGAGAGAGCTTTTAATTATAGGTCTTGTATTTGCATTTGGTACTTTATTACTGAAGTACCAAAGCGCTAAACACAATGCCCTTGAAACAAAGTTAATCCATGAAAAACTAATTGCTGAAAGTGAAACTAGAGAAGCTAACGCAGTTGCTACCTACAACCGCCAACGCCAATTAGATGCGGAGAAATACGCAAATGAAGTCAATAACATTAATGATAAGTACGCTAATCTTGTGTCTACTAGCAACAGGATGCAGAAAAAAGTTACAACCTATAACGCCAACTTGCACACAGTTGCTAGAGAAACCCTTGAGGCTTACGCCAAAACAGGAACGCTTCTCTTTAACGAATGTAGAAAAGAATACATCGACTTGGGACAATACACTTCAAAAGTCGATGCAGAACTAGATAAATTAACAAGAACCCCAGATTAAAGGGGTTCTATTTCCTCATCATCTTCTTGATAATAATCTAGCCACTCTCCAAAAACATAGCATTGCCACATTCCTTTATATTTCTTTAGGAAAATATACTCCATTGGTGTTTCTGAATAGTGTGTCGCACCCTCTGGCGCATTAGCCTTAATTTGGTCTAGGTTCATTTTCTTAAAACTCCTGTTAAGTATACTGCATCTTTTTTAAGTATTTTCATATGCCATACCCATAAAACCCATAATTTGAAATTTTTAATACTTGGCATAATACATGAATAAAAAGTGTTTTCTGTAACTATGTTTTCAACATTTCTACCATAAAAAACTTTAGTGAAATTGTTTCGTGGATCATTCATTTTGTATTTTGTGAAAGCAACATCACCGTTAATTAAAACATTGTCACTCGAAATTATGCACATTGATTTTTCAAATTCGCTCATCTCTTAAACTCCTAATTCCTTAATACATATCTGCAATTTGATTAACAGCCTCATCAATCATTTGATTGTATTTAACAACCAATGATTCAATTTTCTCTATTTGATCTTTGCAGTCCTTAGCATAAATACGCTTTATGAATAGTGGCAAGCTAGGGCAATAGCTAACAAAATCTATCCAATCTAATTCAGCACAAGATAAGCCGCCATGCAATTGATCAAGATGCTTTTTTGGTATCTCCCCACTTCTTAAAATATGCATTTGCTCTGCTGGCTGTTTAACTTTAATCTCAATCCCGCCACAAAATCTATGCGTATCTTCTGGAGCTGTTGTTGATTGCAAAATCAATCCATCTGGAGAATAACCAAACCCTTTATTTTTAACAAAGGTAATCATGTATACTGATTGATGTGTTTTATTTTCATACATCTGACGAGCAACAGGCTCTAATTCATGACCACGCTTAGTCCACTCGTTACCCTCAAATATAGAAGATGATTCACCTGTTAATCGTTCAAAAGCCAAACCATTAATATAAGTATAAGCCCCAGCACCATCTGATCGTATAGCAGACATTTCAGAGCATGTAATAATACCTAAACGTAGATTCATCCATTCTGGTGAACCTTGTTCAATATCATGTATTATTTCCATTATTCAGCATCCTTTTTAGCAACTTTAGAATCTAAAGCATTGCACCAGTACTCAAATGCACCTTTTTCAATTTCATGCAATTCACAACCAATATGAGCAATCATTTTCTCTTTAGTATCACCGCCTAAGAAGTTTAATTTTTTCTCTAAAATTTTAACTTGAACAGGTGTGATTGTAGCTTTAGTTTGTCCATCATTATCTTCAGCAATTACCAATCCAAGCAATGAGCGCATTGTGTAACGTTGTGCATAACTAATAGCCGAGCCATTTGCTTGAATAGCTGATTTACTACCTCCAGCGTCTGGCAACACATCCATTGATGATGTTTCACTATGCCCACCAATATGACTACAAATACAAGTTACACGAGTTTTATTGTCGATAACCGCTTCTGTTTTCCATCGAATAAACAAACCGAATTTACGCAATACGGGCTCAATTACAGACTGAATATACTCAAGCTTTGCATACTTTGAATTATGACCTTTTGATGCTTTTTCTAAGATTGGCTTTTCAACTTGAAAACTAAGCATTGCGCTATCAAACTGTTCTTTTGCTTGACGATCCATAACACGTTCTTGTAGCTCAATCATTTTTTCAAGCTTTAATACATCTGCATTAGGATCTAAAGCTACACGCTCAATCATATTTAAAAATGGCGCAATATTATTATCTTGTTTAACTAATTCACTCATAACATTTTCCTTATCTGCATTGTTGCATTGAATGAAACTATAATATATACTAAGCTAAATGTAAACAGGTAATTTGGATATTTTATGGAGAAGGAAGTTAAGCAAGTTTCTTTCAATCTCAATCGAGAGGTTGATAGTGAAGCTTATAAATATGTTAAAACAATGCCTGATTTTTCAGGGCTAACAAAGGAATTGATTGTTGATTATTTCTCAAAAAATGACTTTCCAAATGAAAGATTGGCTTTACTGAAAAACAAAAGAAAGCTTGTATCAATGAACTATTCTCACGTTCAACGACTGACTATTGAGAAAGATATTGAATCTATTGAAATACAAATCGGTGTTCCTTTTTACTATAGAACATCAACACAAAAACGGTTATATGATTTGAAAAGTAGATTGCTAAATACCGAGCTGGGTAGACAGCAAATCTATAGAATCAAAACAGAAATCAAACAAATTGAAGGCAAGTTAAATGAAAACTGAAATTGAAATAAAAGCAGAAATAGCTAGGCTTGATATGCTTAGATTAAGTGCAATAGAAGAAAGAAGTAATGCTAAAACAGAACTTGATCATACAGTTGCGCATAATCTTGTAATGATTTATGCAACACAAATGTTTAAGCTTGAATGGGTTTTATCTGATTCATGAATCTGTTTATACAAGCCGAATACGCAGAAAGTTTAAGCATCTGCCGTAAAAAGAAAGTAGGCGCAGCAGTTGAGTTAAATAATCGTGTTGTGTCTATCGGCTGGAACCACGGTGAGAATGAGAAGTGCAATTGTGATTTACATAAATCAAATCCTGATTGCCTTCACGCTGAAGTGGTTTCATTCTTCGCTGAAGATGACTTTTGTTTTCATGGTGGGATTATGGCAGTTACTTATTTACCATGCTTAAATTGCGCTAAATTGATCGTTTCAAAGGGTATTAAAGCTTTGTATTACCGTGATCATTGTGACGACAAAACACAAGGCATAGAATTTTTAAAGTTAAATAATGTAGAGGTTTTAAACGAATGGAAGTAAAAATTAAGAAGTTACACGAAAATGCAGTTATCCCAGCTTATGCTAAACATGGTGATGCTGGAATGGATTTAATCGCAATTAGTAAATCATATGATGACCATGGTAATGTGGTTTATGGAACTGGTTTAGCTTTTGAAATACCTGAAGGTTATGTTGGTTTATTGTTCCCACGTTCAAGCAATACTAAGAAAGACTTAGCTCTTGGTAATTCTGTTGGTGTTCTGGATAGTGGTTATCGTGGTGAGGTTGTTTTTAAGTTTAAGCCACTTGCTTACAAAGGGGAGACTAGTGATGGAACTTATGAGTTAAGCATTGATCATGTTGTTGATTATGATATTGGCGAACGCATTGGTCAAATTATCATTATGCCATACCCTAAAATTGAGTTTATTGAAGTTAATGAACTTGAAGATAGTGAACGTGGTAATAGTGGCTTTGGATCGAGTGGGGCTTAATATGACAAAAGCAATAGATTTCTTAAATAACCCAGAGTTTTCAGAATTATTGGATATGGTTCACAAGGGTTATATCGATAGCTGCTACAGTAAAGCTAATCAACCTTTGCCAATTCCAGATTCACTTATTCCGCTTGCTTATAGTGACAAGAAGATTCAAAAAGGATTAAATCAATTGCGTCAAGGTGCTAAAAATGCTTTGTATGCTTTAGATAGACATTCCAAAAGTTAATTGTTATACTGTTCGGACTCAAAACACCCATTCCAGCCATGATCCTCCTCATGGCATTTTTTTATCCAAATTATGTTGCATTAAAATATATATTGATATATATTCTAGTTTCTTTAGGAGGAGAAAGTTATGTGTAAATTTAAAGTTGGTGATGTTTTTGAAATTATATCTGATGCTCATGAGGATTTAGGGGCAATGGTTGGAGATGTGGTTACTTTGCTTGAGATCAATGAAGATAACTGCCATGCATTTAAGCATGAAAAAATAAGTTATCCTATTTATTATTTTCTATCAAGCCTTGAGTGTATTGTTCATAAATACAAATCTTCAAACCGACAAAAACTACAGCAAGCAATTAAAGCAACTGGATTCCATGCTGAGAAATTATCTCTAGCTACTGGATTCAAAAAAGGATACTTTTCTGACTATACATCCGAGTCACGCTTCAATAGCCGTGGCGACATTACAGAGGATCGTTTAAATTCTTTATTGACCACATTAGCATTTGCAGAACGTAAGTTTCTTGGTGTTGGGGCTAAGACTGTTGATAGTGATAAAACTTACAAACCATCACAAGTTGAAATAACTATTGGTGATGTTGAAATTAAAGGTGCTTTGGTTGAGTATTATGATAATGAGCTTGATGCGAATTTAAAAGCTATTGATGATTCAAAAATCAAGGATCAAAATAAACTTTACTCAGAATACTTTGATTCAGCAAACAAGCGTATTCAACAAAAGAAAGATTCAAAAGTTAGAAACTTCCTAATTGTGTTTTTAATTTTTATTGTTATCCTTTCAATATATTTTTTCACTCGTTAATTTAAAATAAGGTGTTTTATGTCAAATTCAATTAATTTCGTCGGAAGACTTGGGAAAGATTCAGAGCGTAAACAAATTTCTAACGGTCAGATGTTAAAGTTTTCTGTTGGTGAAAATGTTGGTTATGGAGATAAAAAAACTACCAACTGGTGGAATTGCTCATTGTTTGGAAAACAAGCTGAAGGCAACTTGATGGACTACCTAGTTAAAGGCGCTCAGGTGTTCATTGTTGGTGAAGTTTCGTTTTCCCAAGGTCAAGATGGTAAAACTTACAACAATGTCCGTATCACGCATATAGAGCTTGTAGGTTCACGTCCTAACCAACAGCAAACCACTGCACCGCAATATGGTAAAGTCAACACACAAGGCGGTTATGGTAATCAGCAACAAGCTACTCAACAAAATAATTTTGATGATTCGGATTTACCATTCTAAACGGTAATTGACATTTTGTATAAACCCTTTTAATATGTTTGAGTATTAGGAGGGTTTATGAAAACTTGTAACACATGCAATATTGAAAAAAACGAAACAGATTACTACTCAAACACAAAAAGATGTAAGGAGTGTACTAGGGCTAGAGTTAGAGCTAATAGATTATCAAATCTTGAGTATTATCAGAATTATGATAGGAATAGACCAAACAAAGTTGAAAGAGCAATAAAACAATCTGAGTATGCAAAAACACCACGTGGCAAAGAAGTTGCCTTAAAAGGAATGAGGAATTTTAGAAGAGATAAGGTTAAATATGGCGCACACTGTGAGCTAAATAATGCCTTAAGAGATGGTAAAATTAATAAACCATCAACTTGTTCAAACTGCAATACTGATTGCAATCCTCACGGTCATCATGATGATTACAGCAAAGCATTAGATGTAAGGTGGCTTTGCACAAAATGCCATACAGACTTTCATAATCACGTAAGAGAAAAACAGCGTGAACTTGAAAAACAAGGATTATCAGATTTATTTGATAGCCATAAATTAATTAAAAATGTAGCTAAAACATACTGGAAAATAACATGAGCCTAGACCAAATCAGAAAAGATGCGCCACCATCTGCAACACACTGGTGCGCTAAACAAGAAATTTACATTGCAGTAGATAATGCCTATTTCTATTTTTTAAACGGTGACTGGATTCAATATGATGATAGTTGCAGAATGGAATTAACGGAGCTTTAGAATGAATAAGAAAATTAAAGATTTTTTATCATTAAATGGACCTTCTTATACTAAGGATATTTACAGAAAAGTTGGAGCTAAATCTACTGGATTATCTTTGAATAAATTTAGAAAAATCCTAAATGATATGTGCAAAGAGAATGAAATACTTTATATAAATGAGGATTATCCAAAATGGTCCAAAAAATAAAATGCATAAATGCAGATAATCAAAAGGTATTAAAGCTGAATCAAATATACACGGTGACAAAATATGATGGAGATCGTGTATGGATTGATGAATATAAACGATATTCATTTTTAACTAGTAGATTTGAGGTGGTGAAATGAATTGGATACCTTTGGATAACTACCATCAAAGACCAAAAGAGAATGAAATTGTATCATTGTCTGATGGTAAAAGGATATGGCACGACATTACTTGGATTAATGAGTTTGAGATTTTAAAAAGAAAGGTGGTTTCTGGATGGTATCATATAGATGGTGAAAATCCATTAGATATAAAACCAACTCATTACTTGAAATTAGAGTTACCACAATAATACTAGCTCCTTCGGGAGCTTTTTTATTCCTTAAAGTTTCACCACTCATAAAAATTATTCATTATACAAGCAACAATAAAAAGCAGACAATTGAAGTGTTTTAAGGAGATAGCAAATGTTTAAAGTTGAAAAATTAGATCACGGTGTTTTATCAATACCGAACCGTACAAAAAATATTAATTCTGATTTAGATAAATATAAGGCGGAAAAAGAAAAGCAAGACAGTCGAAAACTTAAAGATGTTAAGTTTTTAAATGGTTGCGCTCAAGATGACGCAAAAGTACTGTTTGAAACTTTAGAAAAGAAGCACTTTCAATATTATGCTAATCGTGCAGGTATTAAACTTTCAGAGGCTAAAATTGAATTAAAAGCTATGTGTGTAAATCCTAAAAAAGCAATCAAGGTTTTTAATGCGATTATTGAACTGGAGGCTAAATAATGCAACACACAATAAACGATTCTTTCATGAATCCTGATCGTTTTGGATATCCTGTTATCCCTTTTAAGTTGGGTGATAGAGAGCCTAGAAAAGATATTGAAAAATGGCGCATAAATCGCAGTAGAGCGAGAAGCATGGGTAAAGCTACATACTTGCACACCAAACCTTCAAAGTGCTGTAAATCACTTGTTAGACGCGTTTATGACAATTCTTGTTTTGAATGCTATAAAGGAAAATCCAAATGATTAATAAGGAAGAATTGGTTCGACAAATGCTTCTTATTAGGTGTACCAGATGTGGAACTAGAAAAGAAAAACACAAGTTTACGGAAAAATCATTAAAATGTTCATGGAGTCACTGGTGTATTTCTTGTGAGAAAACACCAGTAGGACAAATTGCAAGCCAGTTTGAAACATAAGCCCTTTAACTAGGGCTTTTTTACATCTCATATATAAATTTTTCTTATCTTTATATTTGTATTATTGATTATACAATTATAATAATTAATATTAAAGTAATAACACACAAATAAAGGAGTGTTATTATGGTTCAGTGCGGTGTTAGACTTCCAGAAGATTTAAAAGCAAAACTTGAAAAACTAGCTAAAGAAGATTTACGTTCATTTAATAGCCTATTAAACAAAATTCTTTCTGAATATTGTGATCGAGTTGAAAAAAGAATGGAGTTGAAAAATGACTGATTGGGAAAAACTAAGGCTTAGATATGGCAGTAAAAGACAGTATTTAAATAGATCAACAAAAATATATAATTCAAATTTTGAAGATTTTTTAAACTTTTTAGCTGATAACGGTTGTGATGTTTCTACTGAATTAGCACAGGATGAAATGATAAGATTTAGATTTGATGGGAAACTCGGGACTATCTACTCTAAGGGCTCTGGGAACTTATTATGGCATGATATGGCTGATAAATACTGGGATTCAATAAAATGAATAAAATTATAGTGCCTAACTATACGCAAGTGCCAAATGTTGTTATTGACGATCTAGCAGCAAAGCTTAGCGATTCAGCATTTAAAATTTATGTTGTTCTTATTCGTAAAACAAAAGGTTGGGAACAGAAAAGAGATGCAATTGCTATTAGTCAGTTTTGTGAATTAACAGGAAAAAGCAAGCCAACAGTTATTAAAGCGCTTGATGAACTTATAAATTTAGGTCTTATCAAGAAAACTAAATTCACGAAATATGGTAACGAGTATGAGTTGAATCTTAGTTTTTCTCATGATGGCGTTTTCATAAAATTCACTAGTAAAAAATCTTTACTAGTAAAAAATTTTTACATCAAAGGTAAAGAAATTTTACTTCTAAAGGTAAAGAAATTTGACACACAACAAACACTATCAAAAGACACTATTAAAGACACTAATATTAATAGAGTTAAAAAATCAGAGGTAAAGAAATTTGACCCATTAAAGTCAACATTGCCAGTTTGTGTTAATTATGAAAAATGGTGCGATTTTGTTGAAATGAGAAAGCAAATTAAGAAGCCTTTAACTGAAAAAGCAGTTAATTTAATTCTAAATAAGTTGATGGATTTTGGTTCACTAGCAAATGAATCACTTGAGAACTCAATTGCAAGCCAATGGGCAAGTGTTTATGCGCCAAAAAAAGTAAACGACTTCCAACAACTTCAAAACACACGCATGCAAGAAATCGAACAACAACGACAGGAATGGGAGAGAAACAATGGATCAATTAGCACACCGTTCTGAACAACAAATTCAGAAACTAAACCCAAATGACGTAATGGGAGCGCTGAAAGGAATTGTGCCTAGATCATTTGAAAAGACATTTAGTGGTCTGGATTCAAAACAGATAGAATACGCATTCAGTTTGTGCCTTGATGGACTAACAAGGGAGCAAGTTGCAATCGGTATGAGCGCAGTCCGTGATAACGGTTTTTGTCCTGATCCAGCTATGTTTCGTAAGTGGTGTTTAGGGATTAAAGGATTTACATCCGATTTTGATCCAATACATGCGTCATATCGCTCTAAAAACGCTGCATTAGCAAATATTGAGGCTTGGCTGATAGATTGTACCACCAAGATAACAAACGCCGAGAAAGAGGCTTACAATCGCTGTTACAGTATGTTTAATGATTTGAAGTGGAACTACTCTGATAAACAGAAATTTCACACCTATGCAGCGTTTAAAGATTTCTATGATGAGGTCGTTAAGGAGTTGGTCCAGCAGGGCGTATCACAATCAATTTGGATTGAGCCTCCAAAGATCGAAAGCAAGGCGAAAGGGATTAAAAAAGATTATTTAAAATTATCACCTGAGCAACAGAAAGAATCTGAAGAGAAGGCACAACGTGTTAAGGAATTAGTTGCTCAAGGCTTAACAATGCCTGAAGCTTATTTAAAAATTGCAAAAGAGGGTATGTGATGAAGGTTGTTGAATTTATTAACAAGTTTGGTTGGGATTTTTGCAAGGAATTTTCAAAAAAAGGATATGAAATTTCGGAAACTTATCCAAATGACATTGGTATTGGATTTATTGATGACCTAAAACGCCTAGTCGATAGCTGGGAGTTAGTGGAGTCTGTTGGTGGCTTAACAATGGCTAAAGATTTTTATAAAAACTTTGAATGTGTGCATGTAGATATGAACTTAATTCAATGTAGAAATTTAGGCAAAGCCATTGCAGACGTGGAAAGCGTGGAATTTTTATGACAGCATTTGAAAGACGTTTGCGCATAATTGAGTTTATGGCATTTCACAATGAGCCAGTACTAAGAAGTGAGATTATGGGGCTGATTCATTTAAGCCAGACTGGTGCATTAGCAGTACTAAAAGAATTGCGAGAAACAGGATTTATTCAGTATTCAAATACAAGTGGATATGCTAGTTATGTTCTTACTGAAAAATCGAAAAGTATATTTAAATTTTAATTGCCACCACGAATACCAATTCGATTTTATAGATCAGACTTGGATTTGTCGGTGGTGTGAAAAAAGGAAATAAAGATGATTAATTTAATGCAAGGCGACTGCCTAGAGCTTATGAAAAAAATACCTGATAGTAGTGTTGATTTAATATTGACTGATCCTCCTTATGGCACAACTGCTTGCAAATGGGACTCGATAATTCCTTTTGAGCCGATGTGGGCGGAGTTGAAGCGTATCATTAAAC